>NZ_JBEYWE010000002.1:148133-203539 GCF_040644295.1 Streptomyces sp. NPDC047000 | reverse complement strand
CACTGGGCCAGTTCCCGGGTCTCGACCGCGCCGGCGATCCGGGCGGCCTCCGACGCGAGCCGTCCGTCGGTCCTCCTGCCGTCGACGAGCGCGGTCCCCGGCCGGGGGGTGCGGGCCCTTCCGGACCTGCTCCGGGGTCAGCCGGCGAGGATCTCGCGTGCCAGCTTCGCCGTCTCGGTCGGGGTCTTGCCGACCTTGACGCCCGCGGCCTCCAGGGCCTCCTTCTTCGCCTGGGCGGTGCCCGACGAACCGGAGACGATGGCGCCCGCGTGACCCATGGTCTTGCCCTCGGGGGCGGTGAAGCCCGCGACGTAGCCGACGACCGGCTTGGTCACGTTCTCCTTGATGAACGCCGCGGCCCGCTCCTCCGCGTCGCCGCCGATCTCACCGATCATGACGATCAGGTCGGTGTCGGGGTCGTCCTGGAAGGCGGCCAGGGCGTCGATGTGGGTGGTGCCGATGATCGGGTCACCGCCGATGCCGACGGCCGTCGAGAAGCCGATGTCCCGCAGCTCGTACATCATCTGGTACGTCAGCGTGCCGGACTTCGACACCAGGCCGATACGGCCCGGCTTGGTGATGTCGCCCGGGATGATGCCGACGTTGGACTGGCCCGGGGTGATGATGCCGGGGCAGTTGGGGCCGATGATGCGGGTCTTGTTGCCCTTCTTGCCGGCGTACGCCCAGGCGGCGGCCGTGTCGTGCACGGCGATGCCCTCGGTGATCACGACGGCCAGCGGGATCTCGGCGTCGATCGCCTCGTCCACCGCGTCCTTGGTGAACTTCTCCGGCACGAAGATGACGGAGACGTCGGCGCCGGTCTTCTCGACGGCCTCGGCGACGGACCCGAAGACGGGTACCTCGGTGCCGTCGAAGTCCACGGTCTGCCCCGCCTTGCGCGGGTTCACGCCGCCCACGACGTTGGTGCCGTCGCCCAGCATGAGCTTGGTGTG
Source organism: Streptomyces sp. NPDC047000 (assembly GCF_040644295.1). NCBI lineage: Bacteria > Bacillati > Actinomycetota > Actinomycetes > Kitasatosporales > Streptomycetaceae > Streptomyces > Streptomyces sp. NPDC047000. The sequence continues at coordinate 202,586 of NZ_JBEYWE010000002.1, read as the reverse complement.
CTTCATGCCCGTGGCGCCGGTCATGCCCTGGACGATGACCTTGCTGTCCTTGTTGAGCCAGATAGCCATGGTGTGTTGGTGTCCTCGTCCTGAGTGTTTACTTGGCGGCGTGGGCCAGCTCGGCGGCCTTGTCGGCCGCGCCGTCCATGGTGTCGACGCGCTGGACCAGCGGGTGGTTCGCGTCGGTGAGGATCTTGCGACCCAGCTCCGCGTTGTTGCCGTCGAGACGGACGACGAGCGGCTTGGTGACCTCCTCGCCGCGCTCCTCGAGGAGCTTCAGCGCCTGCACGATGCCGTTGGCGACCTCGTCGCAGGCGGTGATCCCGCCGAAGACGTTGACGAAGACGGACCTGACGTCCTCGTCGCCGAGGATGATCTCCAGGCCGTTCGCCATCACCTGGGCGGAGGCGCCGCCGCCGATGTCGAGGAAGTTGGCGGGCTTCACACCGCCGTGGGCCTCACCGGCGTACGCGACGACGTCCAGGGTCGACATGACCAGACCGGCGCCGTTGCCGATGATGCCGACCTCGCCGTCGAGCTTGACGTAGTTGAGGTTCTTCTCCTTGGCCGCGGCCTCGAGCGGGTTGGCGGCCGCCTTGTCGTGCAGCGCCTCGAAGTCGGGGTGCCGGAACTCGGCGTTGTCGTCGAGCGACACCTTGCCGTCGAGGGCGAGGACGTCACCGGAGGCCACCTTCGCCAGCGGGTTGACCTCGACCAGGAGAGCGTCCTCCTCGATGAAGGTCTGCCACAGCGTGACGAGGACGTTCACGACCTGGTCCGCGACCTCGGCCGGGAACTTCGCGGCCTCGACGATCTCGCGGGCCTTGGCCTCGTCCACACCGTCGATCGCGTCGATCGCGATCTTGGCGACGGCGTCGGGGCGGGTGGCCGCCACCTCCTCGATCTCCATGCCGCCCTCGACGGAGGCGATGGAGAGGAAGGTGCGGTTCGCGCGGTCGAGGAGGAAGGAGACGTAGTACTCCTCGACGATCTCCGGAGCGGTCTCGGCGATCATGACCTTGTGGACCGTGTGGCCCTTGATGTCCATGCCGAGGATGTCCGTCGCGCGGGCGACGGCCTCGTCCGGGGTGGCGGCCAGCTTGACGCCGCCTGCCTTCCCGCGACCACCGACCTTCACCTGAGCCTTGACGACCGACTTGCCGCCCAGTCGCTCGGTGATCTCGCGCGCCGCCTCAGGCGTGTCGATCACTTCACCGGCCAGCACCGGTACACCGTGCTTGGCGAAGAGGTCCCTCGCCTGGTACTCGAACAGGTCCACGCGCTTCCGTCCCTATCAGTGATCTCGTGGTTCCTTGGGGATGCGTGGGCGTGCCGCAAAGGGCAACGTGAGGTCCACAATGTGTCACAGAGGGTGCGCACACGGTGTCCGGGGGAGCGGCAGGTCCGCTTTGCAGGTTATCGCTGCCTTCCGGCTGCCCCTAAAACGGGGGTCACACCCAGGCGGTGATGCCCGTCACACGGTGCCGTCATCCGTGGCACCCCGTGCCGCGTGGTTCCGGCCACGTCGCGACCTCGCCGAACCGGCCCGTGTCAGGCCCTGAGCCGGGCCCCGGGCCGGGCCGGTCGACCGCACCCCACCCGCGGTGCACCACCTGTCCTCACCCCGCGTCGGGTATCGGCAGCGGCCGCTTCTCGATCGCTGCCGCCATCACCTCCGGGAAGAGGTCGGGCGTGCAGGCGAACGCCGGTGCCCCGAGCGCGGCGAGCGCGGCCGCGTGCTCCCGGTCGTAGGCGGGCGCGCCCTCGTCGGACAGCGCGAGCAGCGTCACGAACCGCACCCCCGACGCCTGCATCGCCGCGACCCGTTTGAGCATCTCGTTGCGGATGCCGCCCTCGTACAGGTCGCTGATCAGCACCACCACCGTCTCGGCCGGCCGGGTGATCTGCGACTGGCAGTAGGCGAGCGCCCGGTTGATGTCCGTACCGCCGCCGAGCTGGGTGCCGAAGAGCACGTCGACCGGGTCGTCGAGCTGGTCGGTGAGGTCGACGACGGCCGTGTCGAAGACGACGAGCCGTGTGTCGATCGACCGCATGGACGCCAGCACCGCCCCGAACACCGAGGCGTAGACGACGGACGCCGCCATCGAGCCGGACTGGTCGATGCAGAGGACGACCTCCTTCTTCACCGACCGGGAAGCCCGCCCGTACCCGATGAGCCGCTCCGGCACGATCGTCCGGTACTCCGGCAGATAGTGCTTCAGGTTGGCCGCGATGGTGCGGTTCCAGTCGATGTCGTGGTGGCGCGGCCGGTCGATCCGGGCGCTGCGGTCGAGGGCACCGGTCAGGGTGGCCCGGGTGCGGGTGGCGAGCCGCTTCTCCAGGTCCTCCACGACCTTGCGCACGACGGCCCGCGCCGTCTCCTTCGTCGTCTCCGGCATCGCCTTGTTCAGTGAGAGCAGCGTGCCGACGAGGTGCACGTCCGCCTCCACCGCCTCGAGCATCTCCGGCTCCAGCAGCAGCGCGGACAGCCCGAGCCGGTCGATGGCGTCGCGCTGCATGACCTGCACGACGGACGACGGGAAGTACGTCCGGATGTCCCCGAGCCAGCGCGCCACGGACGGCGCGGACGCCCCGAGCCCCGCCGAACGGTCCCGGCCCGTCCGCGGTCCGTCCCCCTTCCCGTAGAGCGCCGCCAGCGCCCCGTCCATCGCGGCGTCCTGCCCGCCGAGCGTGTACCCGGTGCCGTCGGCCGCGTCCCCGCCGAGCACCAGCCGCCAGCGCCTGAGCCGTTCCCGGCCCGGGTCCGGCTCCACGTCCGCGTTCAGATCCAGGTCCGTGGTCCCGGCCGTCATCCGTGCACCCCCACAAGATCGTCGTCATCGGCGCCGTCCGCGTCCCGCGCGCCGTCCGCGCCGACGACGCCGTCCGCTTCGTCCAGGCCCAGCAGCAGCCGCACCACCGGCAGGACGGCGTCCGCTCGTCCGGCGTCGAGCAGCGCCGCGAAGCCGGGGACGCCGGCCCCGCCGGCCGCCGCCGTGTTCTGCCGCCCGCCCGGCCCGCGCCGGACCAGCTCGCCGAGCGTGCGGCGCACCCCGGGCTCGTACGCCGAGAACGTGCGGCGCAGCAGCGGCAGTACGTCCGTGAAGGCGGCGGCCGGTACGGCGGTGAGCCACGCGTCCACCAGCGCGAGCAGCCGTTCGTCGTGCACGAGCAGCAGCCCGCCGCCCGAGCCGCCGCCGACGAAGCCCTCGATCCAGGCGGCCGCGTCGGCGGGCGGGGTGCCGGGGGACAGCACGAGCCCCATCAGCCGGGCCGCCTCGTCCTGCGTGAGTTCCCCTTCGTCCAGCAGGATCCGTACGGCACGCCCGCGGACGATCCCGGGAACCGAGTCCCGTCCGGACAGCGTGCGCAGGACGGCACGCCACCGTTCGCGCAGGTCGGCGTGACCCGGTGCCGGGGCGTCACCGAGCAGGCCCACCGCGCCGTGCACGGCGTCGATGTGGCGCCGCATCTCCTCGGCCGCCTCGGTGTCCAGCGCGGCGCACGCCGGGGGCAGTCCGACGAAGATCCGCTCGGCGAGACCGGCGGCGACCTCGGTCAGGGCCCCGGTGTCGGTGCCGCGGGCATCGCCGTAGCGCAGGGAACGGACCAGGGCCGGAAGCGCCTGGGCGAGGTGTCCGACGTCCGAGTCGAGCGCCGCCCGGTCGGCGAGGACCCGCATCACGAGCGGCAGCGCGTCCGTCAGCTCGGCGAGCAGACAGCGCTCGGCGAGTCCGGTGACCTCGGCGAGGGCCTGGGCGCCGAGGGCGTCGGCCTCCGCCCTGGCGGTCGCGGCGGCGAGCACGGTGGTGCCCCACACCCCGGCCTCGGCGACCCGGACGGACAGCTCCGGCTCCCAGCGCAGCCGCCAGGTCTCCCGGAAGGTGCCCGTGCTGCCGCGCGAGCGTGCCGGGCTGCCCCAGTCGACGCCGAGCAGCCGCAGCCGGTGGAGCAGCCTGCTGCGCCCGGCGTCGGTCTCCCTCCGCAGATCGAGCTCCAGTTCCTTCTCCAGTGCCTCCGGTTTCAGCCGCAGGCTGCGCTGGAGGCGGGTGAGGTCGCGCTGCAACGGCACGGCGGGGGCCGTGTCGGGCACCTCGCCCAGGACGTCCCCGACCACCAGCCGGTCGTGGATCAGCGCCAGCGGCACGTCCGAGCCGTCGCACATCACGGCCCGTACGGCGTCGGTCGTCTCGCCGAGGCCGGGCAGCGGGCGGCCGCGCATCGCGGCGAGCGTCTCGGCCAGCCGGACCGCCTCGATGACGTGGGCCGACGACACGACGCGGTCCTCGTCGCGCAGCAGTCCCGCCACCTTGGTCAGCCACCGCTCGACGGGGCGGTCCCGCACGCCGAACAGATGCGCGTACCACCCCGGCGAGTCGATGCCTGCGCCGTAGCCGCTGTACCGGGACAGTCTGCGGTGCGTCCACGGCACCCAGGTCATATCGGCCTTGACCTTGGGCAGCCCCTTCAGCAGCGCGCGGTCGGCGCTGACGGCGGCCTTGCGGCGCAGTGCGGGCACATGCCAGGCACCGCACACCACGGCCACCCCGTCGTCCCCGAACTCTCGGCGAGCCGAACGCAGCTGGAGCCGCATGTACGCCTCCCGCACCAGGTCCCGGCGGTGCCCGCCGTCCCCGTACGCCTCGCGCAGCGCCTCCATCGCCTCCTCGAGCACGGCGAACGGCGCGAACGCGTCCCGTTCCGTCCCGCTCCCCCGGTGCTCGACGACGTCCTCCCACCACCGCTCGGGATCGTCGTACCCGGCGACCCCGGCCAGCACGGCCAGCGGATCGACCCGTACGTCCCGGTCGGGGCCGGCCGCCGGGGACTCCTCCTCATCGGCCGCCGGGGGCTTCCCGTCCCCATGCGTACCGGTCTCCCCCGGTGCGGCGGCCTCCTCCGGTGTGCCGATCGTCTCCGTCTCCCCCGGCATGCCGGCCGTCCCCGTCCCCGTCTCCCAGGCCAGGGTGTGCACGGCCGGGAGGTCGATGAAGCGGGCCGGGACATCGTGCTCCACGGCCCAGCGCAGGGCGGTCCACTCCGGGGAGAACCCGGCCAGCGGCCAGAACGCCGAGCGGCCGGGTTCGTCCACCGCGTGGGCGAGCAGGGCGACCGGCGGACGCATGCCCTCGTCGCCCACCAGCGGAATCAGCGCGTCCGCCTCGGGCGGCCCCTCGATGAGGACGATCCGGGGCCGCGCGGCGTCCAGCGCGGCCCGCACGGCCCGGGCGGACCCCGGGCCGTGGTGCCGCACGCCGAGCAGCAGGGGCCCGCCGGGGCCTCCGCCCCGGGCCCGTTCAGTGCCCGTCACACCGGCCCCCTCCGTGTGCCGTCCGCACGGCGCGCACCGCACGCGCCGTCGGCCCGACCCGCCCGGCCCGCCGCGGGGCACCCGCACGGATACCCGCCCGACGCGGCCAGCGCGTGTCGTCGTCGTCCGCCATGCCGTTCCCACCCATGCGTCCCACTTCCCGAGCGTCGGTGTTCATGACTCCCCCAGTGATGTCGGTCAGGCCGTCGGTCCCGGCGGCAGCGGTCACGCGCTCACCTCGCGGCAGGCGCGGTAGAAGTCCATCCACTCGTCACGCTCCCGGACGACGGTCTCCAGGTACTCCTGCCAGATGACCCGGTCGGCGGCCGGGTCACGGACGACGGCGCCGAGGATGCCCGCGGCGACGTCACCGGGCCGCAGCACCCCGTCGCCGAAGTGGGCGGCGAGGGCGAGGCCGTTGGTGACGACGGAGATCGCCTCGGCCGTCGACAGCGTGCCGCTGGGCGACTTGAGCTTCGTCCGCCCGTCGGTGGTCATCCCGTCGCGCAGTTCACGGAAGACCGTGACGACGCGGCGGATCTCGTCGATGCCGTCGGGCGCGGACGGCAGGTCGAGCGAGCGGCCGATCTGGTCGACGCGGCGCGAGACGATGTCGACCTCGGCGTCGGCGCTCTCCGGCAGCGGCAGCACCACGGTGTTGAAGCGGCGGCGCAGCGCGCTGGACAGGTCGTTGACCCCGCGGTCGCGGTCGTTGGCCGTGGCGATCAGGTTGAAGCCGCGGACCGCCTGCACCTCCTGGCCGAGTTCCGGTATGGGCAGCGTCTTCTCCGACAGGATGGTGATCAGCGTGTCCTGCACGTCGGCCGGGATACGGGTCAGTTCCTCGACGCGGGCGGTCATGCCCTCGGCCATGGCCCGCATGACGGGACTGGGCACGAGGGCGTCGCGGCTGGGTCCGTGGGCGAGCAGCCGCGCGTAGTTCCAGCCGTAGCGGATCGCCTCCTCCGGGGTGCCGGCGGTGCCCTGCACCAGCAGGGTGGAGTCGCCGCTGACGGCGGCGGCGAGGTGCTCGGACACCCAGGTCTTGGCGGTGCCGGGCACACCGAGCAGCAGCAGGGCGCGGTCGGTGGCGAGGGTGGTGACGGCGACCTCGACGAGGCGGCGCGGGCCCACGTACTTCGGTGTGATCACGGTGCCGTCGGGCAGCGTGCCGCCGAGCAGATAGGTCGCGACGGCCCAGGGCGAGAGTTTCCAGCGGGCCGGGCGCGGGCGGTCGTCCTGTACGGCCAGCGCCGCGAGTTCGGTGGCGAAGGCGTCCTCGGCGTGCGGTCGCAACGCCTCGGCCGGCCCTTCGGCCGGTGCTTGCACGGAAGTCGGTTCGACGGACACAGACATGGCTGAGGCCCCCTCCAGCTCGGCCGGTTCGGATCTGGTGTCCACCGTGCACCACGCCACTGACAATGCGTTCTGACCTGCGAAAATGCTGTCTCGGGGTCGATTGTCAGTGGGGGGATCTACCTTCGATGGCATGACACAGCAGGGGGTGCGCTGGACGGCGGACCAGGTGCTGGCACTGGCACCTGACACCGCCTCACGCAAAGCGGGCAGCAAACTCGGTGCGGCCGGACCGTGGTCCCAGGCCGGAAGCTCGGACGAGGGGACGGTGTGGGGGCTGTGCAAGGGCAGCGGCAGCAAGCCGTACCAGACGGTCGTCGACATGTCGGACGCGGCCGGGACCGCGTACAAGTGCAGTTGTCCGAGCCGGAAGTTCCCGTGCAAGCACGCCCTCGGGCTGCTGCTGCTCTGGGCGGGCGGGGACGCGGCGGTGCCGGTGGCGCAGCCGCCGGACTGGGCCGAGCAGTGGCTCGCGGGCAGACGCAAACGAGTGGAGGCGAAGGCGGCGGACCAGGCATCCGGCTCCGCCGGCTCCGCCGATCCCGCGGCGGCGCGGCGCCGGGCGGAGCGGCGGGCCGAGCGGGTCACCGCGGGCGCCTCGGAACTCGAGCAGCGTCTGGCGGATCTGCTGCGCGGCGGCCTGGCCACGGCGGAGCAGGCGGGGTACGGGATGTGGGAGGAGACCGCGGCCCGCATGGTCGACGCGCAGGCACCCGGACTGGCCGCGCGGGTCCGTGAGCTGGGGGCGATACCGGCATCGGGCCCGGGCTGGCCGGTGCGGCTGCTGGAGGAGTGCGCGCTGCTGCACCTGCTCGACCAGGGCTGGCTGCGCCGCGAGCGGCTGCCCGACGGCCTCGCGGCGACGGTCCGCTCGCGGATCGGCCTGCCCGCGTCGGCGGACGGTCCGCCGGTGCGCGACCGCTGGCTGGTCCTCGCCCAGTACGACACCGTGGACCCGAAACTGACGACGCGCCGGATCTGGCTGCACGGCGCGGAGTCGGGCCGTACGGCACTGCTCCTCTCCTTCGGCGCGGCGGGCCGTGCTCCCGAACTGGCCCTGCCCGTCGGTCTGGCCGTGGAGGCGGCGGTGTCCGCGTACCCGGGCGCGGGGCAGCCGAGGGCGGTCCTGGGCGAGCGGTTCGCGGCGCCCGCCCCGGCGGCGGTACGTCCGCCCGGGGTCGGCACGGAGCAGGCCGCGGCGGCCTACGGCGAGGCCCTGCGGGCGGACCCCTGGCTGGACGCGGTGCCGGTGACGCTGGAGGCGGTCGTGCCGGTCCAGGACGGTGACTCCTGGCAGCTGGCCGACGCGGACGGCGACGCGGCGCTGCCGCTGAGCGCGACGGCCCGCAGCCGACCGGGCCTGTGGCGGCTGGTCGCGCTCTCGGGCGGGGCCCCGGTCAGGGTCTTCGGCGAGCACGGCCACCGGGGCTTCGCCCCCCTGACGTCCTGGCCCGAGGGCCCGGGCGAGGCGGTGCCCCTGTGCTGAACGAACCGGCGCCGAGACGGCCACGACACGAGAGGACCCCCTTGAACGCGAACAGGAACATCAACGGGACCGTCGACGGGAACCGGAACGTCAACCTGAGCGGGAGCGGCCACCCGAACGAGAGCGGCGACTCGAACACCGCCGCCGCCATCGCCGCCGCCACCGCCCCGGCGGAGTCGCCGCCCCCCACGGACGCCTGGGAGGACCTGGTCACCACGGCCCTGCTGGGCACCGATCGGCGGCCACCCGCCGGGACCGGCCCGGCCGGCGACGCCGCGGTGACGCTGCTGGACGCGGCGGCCGTGCAGACCGTACGGCGGCGGGCCGGGCTGCGTCCGGCCCGGGCGGTGCGCCGGCCCGAACCCGCGCCCGCGGACCCGCGCCCCGCGCTGCCCGCCGCGGCGGTCCGCAGGCTCACGATGCTGCTGACCGACCGCCCGGGCACGGGAAGCGGCCGCAGAGGCACCGCGCCGGACCTGATGGAGCTGCTGCCGCAGTGGCTCGCCACGGCCAACGCGCGCGGCTACGCGGCACCCCCGCAGATGCTGCCCGCGCTGCTGGACGCGGCCCGGGGCCGTACGGACCTGCGGGCCGCGACGCTCACGTTCGCGGGGCCGCGTGCCCTGTGGCTGGCCCGGCTGAACCCGGACTGGCGGTTCGCCCTGCGCACGGCGCCGGGCTCCGGCGCCCGGCTGCCGGACGCCTCGGACCCGGACCGCGTACGGCGGCTGTGGCAGGAGGGGCTGTTCACCGAGCGGGTCGCCCTGCTCGCCGCGCTCCGGGCCGAGGACGCCCCGGCGGCGCGCGAGCTGGTCGCGACGACCTGGTCGACGGAGCGGGCGGAGGACCGGCTGATGTTCCTCGACTCGCTGCGCACCGGACTGCACGCGGCGGACGAGCCGTTCCTGGAGCAGGCGCTCGGGGACCGCAGCCGCAACGTCCGGGCGACGGCGGCGGAGCTGCTGTCGGCACTGCCCGGTTCGGCGCTGGCCGCGCGGATGGCGGTGCGGGCCGGTGCCTGTGCGGCCGTCGACCGCACCCAGGGTTCACCGGTGATCGTGGTGGAGGCACCGCTCGAGTGCGACGCGGGCATGGAACGGGACGGTGTGGTGGCCAAGCCCCCGGCGGGACGGGGGGAACGGTCGTGGTGGCTGGGCCAGCTGGTGGAGTCGGCGCCGCTCGGGACCTGGCCGGCGCGGTTCGGCGGGCGCTCGCCGCACGCCGTGGTGGCGCTGCCCGTGGCGGACGACTGGCGGACCGAACTGCACGCCGCCTGGTGCCGGGCCGCGGTGCGGCAACAGGACACGGAGTGGGCGCGGGCGCTGCTCGGTTCGCCCTCGGCACCGCAGTCGGCGGGGCCGGGGGCGGTGTCCCTGGCCGAGCGCGCCAAGCTGCTCGGCACGCTGGAACCGGCCGAACGCGCCGGGTGGGTCGCCGGGTTCATCGCGACCCACGGGCTGTCGGAGGCGTTCCAGCTGCTCGGGGTGTGTGCCGTGCCGTGGGCCGGGCCGCTCGGCCGGGCGGTGGTCGACGCGCTCGACATCGCGCGGGACGCGGGAAGCTACCCGTGGAGCTTCAGCGGGGTGATGGGACTGGCCGAGCGGTGTCTCGACCCCGCCGAGGCGGCACGGCTGGACGGGCTGCTGGCGGTGCCGGACGAGTCGGAGGACGCCTCACCGGGCGCCGGAGGGTACTGGGCGGAGGCGTTCCAGCGGCTGGTCACGACGCTGCGCCTGCGCGCGGCGATGGCCGACGAACTGGCCGCGCCGGGGCACCCGGGCACCGGCTGAGGCAGGAACCGCGCATCCCGCCGTGCCCCGTCTCCCGCGGCGCGGCCCGCTCCCCTGCTCAGCCGCCCGAGGCGGCCGGCTGCCGGACGTTCTCCCGCACCCACTCGACGACCGACTGCATCGTGGCCCCCGGCGTGAAGATCGCCGCGACGCCCTTCTCCTTCAGCGGCGCGATGTCGTCGTCGGGGATGATGCCGCCGCCGAAGACGACGATGTCCGCCGCGTCGCGCTCCTGGAGAAGGTCGATCACGGCGGCGAAGAGCGTGTTGTGGGCGCCGGAGAGGATGGACAGGCCGATCGCGTCGGCGTCCTCCTGGATCGCCGTGCCGACGATCTGCTCGGGCGTCTGGTGGAGCCCGGTGTAGATGACCTCCATGCCCGCGTCGCGCAGGGCCCGCGCGATCACCTTCGCCCCGCGGTCATGGCCGTCGAGCCCCGGTTTGGCCACCACCACGCGGATCGGACCGGCTGCCACACCCATCACTGCCTCCATGAAGCGACTACGGCCATCCGTACCGGGCGCGGCCGGCACCGGCGGCGCGGCGGCCGTGGGAACCGCGCCGAACCCGCTCCCGTACCGACGGGTACCGCACACCGGGTACCGCACACGCCGAGCGTTTCGACCATGCCGTACGTACCGCGCACTGTCCCGTCCCGCACCGGCGGCGGAGGTGAACGAACGTTATCGCCGATACCCCGTTACCGGCAGTTTCACGGTGGCCACGGAGGGGGAAATCACACGTGGGACATATTCGCCGCGCACGGTCCCAGATCTTCGCGACCCGCGGCCGCACGAGGCAGCGGCAGGCGGGTCGCACCGGGACCGGGCGCAACGGGAAGCCGCAACGAGGTCGTCGTACCGCCGCGCCGCACGCCTGTGCGGCGCGGCGGTACGACGCATCGGCGGGGGCTCGCCGGGTACACGAGGCACAGGGGACGGGCGGCACACACAGCACACGACACGCATGACGCACCACGGCACCGCACACGCCACACACCCCACCCGCCCCGCAGGACCCGCTCGCGACCCGCCGGTCACCTCCGCAGCGGTTTCCCCTCGAGGGCACACGGGGGACAATGGTTTCCTCGCACGTGCCGACAGGAGGTCGGCCATGAAGGCAACCGGGGCAGTGCAGCCCTTTCTCCCGTTCTGCCGACGCCTGCTGCCCGACAGGCTGGCGGGGCTCTCCGTCGCCCTCCTCAAGGCGACCGCGCTGGATCTCGCGATCCTGGTGGGCCACCTCTTCCTGTATCCGTCCGGGATCTTCGAAGAGCGCCGCGATCCCGACCCGGCGCCCGCCGTGCCGGACGGGACCACCACTCCGCTGCCGGCCCGGCCGCGTCCTCCGGTGGTGCTGCTGCACGGTTTCATCGACAACCGCTCGGTCTTCTTCTTCCTGCGCCGCACCCTCGCCCAGCACGGCGGCCGGCACATCGTGTGCCTGAACTACTCCCCGCTGACCTGGGACATCCGTGGCGCGGCCGAGCAGCTCGGCAAGCACATCGCGGAGATATGCGAGCACACCGGCAGCGACCGGGTCGACATCGTCGGGCACAGTCTGGGCGGACTGATCGCGCGCTACTACGTGCAGCGGCTCGGCGGCGATCACCGCGTGCGCACGCTGGTGACGCTCGGCACCCCGCACGCCGGCACCAGGGCCCTGCCGCTGGCCGACGCGCACCCCATCGTGCGGCAGATGCGCCCCGGCTCCGACCTGCTGAAGGAGCTGGAGATGCCCGCACCGGACTGCCGGACGCGGTTCGTCAGCTTCTGGAGCGACCTCGACCACCTGATGGACCCGCTGGAGTCCGCCGGTATCGACCATCCCGACCTTCTCGTGCAGAACGTGCAGGTGACCGGCATCGGCCACCTCGCCCTGCCCGTGCACCCGGCGGTCGCGACCGGGATACGGCAGGCCCTCGACGCCGAAGAGACGGCGGCAGGGGCGACGCCCCGTCGCAACGGCCTGACCGTCGCCTGACCGCACCGCACCCCCACCCGGGCCGGCCCGCATCCGCCGACGCCCGGTCGCGCCCGGACCGCGGTCAGCCGTGTCCGGACCGCGCCCGGACCGCACCGACCCGGTCACAGCCGAGGCACAGCCCGATCACACCCGAGCACCTTCGAACACGTCTCGAACATAAAGCCAAACCCGTGCCCGCCGTCCCCCGAAACACGGCCGAATGCCCGTTTCCTACTGGCGCGAAACCTGCGGAAGATTGTCGCGCCCGTATACCGCCGGGTACAGTCACCGCACTGCTCTGGCAGCCCCTGTAGTCGAGGCGAAAGAGAAGTTGGTGAACGACCGTCACCCGTCGGGGACCGTGACCTCCCCGGCCCCGGCTTCCGATGCCGCCCCGGCGCCCTACGCGTCGTACGGCGGCCAGGACGCCCAGTACGGCGACTTCACCACCTACGGCGGCCACGACGGCTACGACGCCGCGGCCTACGCCACCGACACTTACGACACCTCCGCCGCGTACGACGCCTCCGCCTGGACCACCGGCGCGCACCAGCCCACCGCCTACCAGGACCCGTACGCGGCCCAGCAGGCGGGTTACGACAGCGGCGGCTACGACGCGACCGCCTGGACCGCGGAGTACGGGTACGCCCCGCAGGCCTCGATCCCGCAGCAGGGCACCGCCCCCGAGGTCTCCGGCCAGTGGGACGCGAGCGGCTGGCAGCAGCCGGACCCGACCGGTACGCCCGCCGACCGGACCCAGCAGTGGGAATGGGGCACGCAGACCTTCGAGACCGGCACGTACGACGCCACCCAGTGGGACATCCGCTACCAGGACCCGGCGGCCTCCGACGACCGGCAGGCCGACACCACGGACCACGCCGACACCGCCGCCCTGGACCAGGCTGGCGGACAGCAGGCGGCCGTGCCGTTCGACCAGTTGGAGACCGCCACCTTCAAGGCGTTCGACGACGGCTCCCGCACCGTCCCCGCCGCCCGCGGCGAACTGCCCGCCGAGGCGCCCCCGCTCCTGGAGGGCCAGGAGGAGTACGTCCCGCGTCCCGCCTCCCGCGGCGCGGCCCGTTCCCGCCGCCGTGCTCCCGCCAAGCGCTCCGCCCTCCTCACGGTGGCCGTGCCCTCGGTGTGCGTGATGGGTGTGGCCGGGGTGGCCGCCGCCTCCGTCGGCACGCTGACCGGCGGCGAGAAGGACACCTCGGCGTCCGCGTCGGACGCTCAGTCGGTGAAACCTTCCGTCGCGAACGACAAGCTCGACACCCAGCTCCGGAGCCTCTCGGCGGGTGCCGACGACTTCGCCGACCGGGCCAGCCGTACGCAGGAACGTATCGACCTCAGGGCCGAGCAGGCCACCGAGAAGAAGAAGGCCGCAGAGGAGGCCGCCCGCAAGGAACGGCTGCGCCCGAAGTTCGCGATCCCGGTCGCGCAGCTGGGTCTGAGCGCCTACTTCGGCCAGGCCGGCGTCAACTGGATGTCGGTGCACACCGGGATCGACTTCCCCGTCTCCTACGGCACCACCGTCATGGCCGCGACCGACGGCGTCGTCACCACGAAGTGGAACAGCGCCTACGGCAACATGATGATCGTGACGGCCAAGGACGGCACGGAGACGTGGTATTGCCACCTCTCCACCTACCGGGTGGCGTCCGGCACGTCGGTCAAGGCCGGCGACCCGATCGCGTACTCCGGGAACTCCGGGAACTCGACCGGCCCGCACCTCCACTTCGAGGTCCGCCCGGCGGGCGGCTCACCGATCGACCCGCTCCCGTGGCTGCGCAGCCACGGCCTCGACCCGACGTAGCGGTCCGGGGTTCCACCCCCGTCCCACCGCTTCTCCACCGGCTACAGCTTCTCCACCGGCGCGTACCGCAGCAGCAGCCGCTTCGGCTTGTCGCCGCCGAAGTCGATGGTCGCCTCCGCCTTGGGTCCCGTGCCGCCGACCGCCACGACGGTGCCGAGCCCGAACTGGTCGTGGGTCACCCGGTCCCCCACCGCCAGCGACACCGCCGGCTTCTCCGTCGCCCGGCCCGTGGCGAACCCCGACCCGCCCGCGGCCGACGAGCGTGACCGCGACGACGACAGCGAGGCCGTGAGACCGGACACCGGCCGGGAGGAGACAGGCGCGGTGGCTCCGGTGCGCTTCCACTCGAGATGCGCGGCCGGGATCTCCTCCAGGAAGCGGGAGGGCGGGTTGTAGGAGGGCTGGCCCCAGGCGCTGCGCAGGGTGGAGCGGGTCAGGTAGAGCCGCTCCCGCGCGCGCGTGATGCCGACGTACGCGAGGCGCCGCTCCTCCTCCAGTTCCTTGGTCTGGCCGAGGGCACGCATGTGCGGGAACACGCCGTCCTCCATGCCGGTGAGGAAGACGACGGGGAACTCGAGGCCCTTGGCGGTGTGCAGGGTCATCAGCGTGATGACCCCCGAGCCGTCGTCCTCCTCGTCCGGGATCTGGTCGGAGTCGGCGACCAGCGCGACCCGCTCCAGGAAGTCGGACAGCGTGCCCCCGCCGGCCCCGGCACCCACCGCTCCCGCCGTCTCCGTGCCCGCCTCCTCCGTCGCGCCCTCACCGCGCTCCTGCTCGAACTCCAGCGCGACGGCGGCGAGTTCCTGGAGGTTCTCGATCCGGGTCTCGTCCTGCGGATCGGTGGACGCCTGCAACTCGGCCAGATAACCGGTGCGTTCGAGGACGGCCTCCAGCACGGTGGCCGGTCCGGCACCGGACTCGACGATCGTACGGAGCTCTTCCATCAGCACGTTGAACCGCTTGACGGCGTTCGTCGACCGCGCCGCCATGCCGTACGCCTCGTCGACGCGGCGCAGGGCCTGCGGGAAGCTGATGCGCTCGCGCTGGGCCAGCGCGTCGATCATGGCCTCGGCGCGCTCGCCGATGCCGCGCTTGGGCACGTTGAGGATGCGGCGCAGCGGGACGGAGTCCTCCGGGTTCGCCAGCACCCGCAGATAGGCGAGGACGTCCCGGACCTCCTTGCGCTCGTAGAAGCGGACGCCGCCGACGACCTTGTAGGGCAGGCCGACGCGGATGAAGATCTCTTCGAAGACCCGGGACTGCGCGTTGGTGCGGTAGAACACGGCGACGTCACCGGCCTTGGCGTCGCCCGCGTCGGTGAGCCGGTCTATCTCCTCGGCGATGAACTGCGCCTCGTCGTGCTCGGTGTCGGCGACGTAGCCGGTGATCTGCGCGCCCGCGCCGGCGTTGGTCCAGAGGTTCTTGGGGCGGCGGGACTCGTTGCGCTCGATGACCGCGTTGGCCGCGCTGAGGATGGTCTGCGTGGAGCGGTAGTTCTGCTCGAGCAGGATCGTCGTCGCGTCCCCGTAGTCCTCCTCGAACTGGAGGATGTTGCGGATGGTCGCGCCGCGGAAGGCGTAGATCGACTGGTCGGCGTCACCCACGACGCACAGCTCGGCGGGCGGGACGTCGTACTCGTTCGGCGGCGCGTCCACCGGGTGCCCGGCGGTGCCGACCAGCTCGCGCACCAGCGCGTACTGGGCGTGGTTGGTGTCCTGGTACTCGTCGACGAGGACATGACGGAAACGGCGGCGGTAGTGCTCGGCGACGTCCGGGAAGGCGCGCAGCAGATTGACCGTCGTCATGATCAGGTCGTCGAAGTCGAGGGCGTTCGCCTCACGCAGCCGCGACTGGTAGAGCGCGTACGCCTGGGCGAGGGTCTTCTCGAAGCCCTCGGTCGCCCGGGCGGCGAAGTCCTCCTCGTCGACCAGCTCGTTCTTCAGGTTGGAGATCTTGGCGCTGAACGACTTGGGCGGGTAACGCTTGGGGTCCAGCTCCAGATCACGGCAGACGAGCGCCATCAGCCGCTTGCTGTCGGCGGCGTCGTAGATCGAGAACGAGGACGTGAAACCGAGCTTCTTGGACTCGCGGCGCAGGATGCGCACGCACGCGCTGTGGAAGGTCATCACCCACATGGCGTTCGCCCGCGGCCCGACGAGCTGCTCGACACGCTCCTTCATCTCGCCGGCGGCCTTGTTGGTGAAGGTGATCGCGAGGATCTGGCCGGGATGGGCGCCCCGCTCGGCCAGCAGGTACGCGATGCGGTGCGTGAGGACCCGCGTCTTGCCGGAACCGGCTCCGGCCACGATGAGCAGCGGGGTGCCGGAGTGCACGACGGCGGCGCGCTGGTTGTCGTTCAGCCCTTCCAGCAGGGCGGCCGGGTCGACGACGGGGCGCGGGGCACCGTCCCGGTAGTAGGCGTCGCGGCCGGACGTGCCGCCCTGGTACGCGTCCTGGTCCGGGGGCACGTCGAACTTCCCGCCGAACAGATCGTCCGGAAGCGACTCCGGTACGTGATCGTCCTCGGGCGGCGGCGGGGGCTCCCCCTCGTGGCCCTTAGGGGCCTGGAGGTCCGCCAGGAAGCTGTCGTCAAAGAGGCTGCTCATCGCTCTCCGAGTCTATGACCCCCCACTGACAATCCGGAGCCGCTCCGGGAAGGGGCAGCCGGGGCGCCGGGCGCCGGTGAGACCCAGGTCACGCTCCGGGCAAGGGGCGCAGATCACCCCATAAGGACGTCACGGCCACCCGGCGAGGTGAAGGTCACAAATTAGTATCGGGCATATCGGCCATCAACCTTCACAGGCAGCACACGAGTTGGCTACCGTTCCGGTCAGACCGCACGACCCCCACCGGCGAACGTCGCCGGGCCGCGCGGCCTCCGCCGAGTCCGGTGCGCCCACAGGGCAGCCGGAGCCGGGGACCCACCGACCTTTGGGGTGAATCGGCCCGTATCCCCGCCGGGATGCGAACCGTAGGGCAACCCTTCCGAACCACCCGCCCGAACCCGACAGCTAACTCGGTAGGCGGAACGTGGAAGGAGTCGCCTCCCTTGGCGTCGCACCGCAAGTCGCGCCCCGCCGGCCCGCGTGTCGCAGGCATTCGCACCCCCGTCATCGCCACGGCGGCCTTCACCTCCGTCGCCCTCCTCTCCCAGACCGCGAACGCGGCCCCCTCCGACGACAGGCCGAGCCTGGAGGAGGTGCAGAAGAAGGTCGACGACCTCTACCGCCAGGCCGAGTCCGCGACCGAGAAGTACAACGCGGCCAAGGAGAAGACCACCAAGCAGCGCAAGCAGGTCGACACCCTCCTCGACGACGTCGCCAAGCGCACCCAGAAGCTCAACGCGGCACGGGAGCAGCTGGGTTCCTTCGCCGCTGCCCAGTACCGCACGGGTGCCTCCGCACCCAGCACGGCGACCTTCCTGCTGGCGGACACCCCGCAGGACTACTTCGACCAGTCGCAGCTGATGAGCCGTCTGACCACCCGCCAGAAGGGCGCGGTGGACGATTACGTCAGTGAGCAGTCCGCGACGATGAAGAAGCGTCAGGAGGCCGCGCAGAGCCTCCAGACGCTCACCGAGTCGCAGAGTGACCTGAAGACGGCGAAGTCGACGGTTCAGAAGAAGCTGTCCGACGCCCGCGGCCTCCTCTCGAAGCTGAACGCGGAGGAGAAGGCACGCCTGGCGGCGATCGAGAAGAAGAAGCAGGAGGAGGCCGCCCGCAAGGCGGCGGAGCTGGCCAGGCAGCAGGCGGCAGCGGAGAAGGCGGCCCAGGACAACACGTCCGCAGGCTCGTCCTCTTCCTCGTCATCGTCCTCGTCCTCTTCGGGTTCGTCCTCCTCCTCGACGTCGACGAAGGCGGAGAAGGCCCTCGCGTTCGCCCGCGCCCAGATCGGCAAGCCGTACGTGTGGGGCGCCACGGGCCCCGACTCCTACGACTGCTCGGGCCTGACCCAGGCGGCCTGGAAGGCGGCGGGCGTCACCCTCCCGCGCACGACCTACGACCAGGTCAACGCGGGCACCACGGTCTCCCTGGCCGACGCGCAGCCGGGCGACCTGATCTTCTTCTACTCCGACGTGAGCCACGTGGGCATCTACATCGGCAACGGCATGATGATCCACGCCCCGAAGCCCGGCGCGTACGTCCGCGAGGAGTCGGTGTACTACGGCGGCACGTCGATCATCCACAGCGTGGTGCGGGTGGGCTGACGCAGGTGCAGGGCCGCCTCGGACCTGCCGGATCCTCAGCGCTCTGTCGTCCTTCCCGGCGATCTGCCGTCACCTTGCCGTCGGCGGCAGATCGCCGGGAGTCGCTCCGCGGAGTGACTCCCGGCCGGGGTCGCGCAATACCGGCCCGAGCAGTGCCGACGTCTCTTGCCACCGGCGGACATCGCGCCCCGGCAGAGCTGCCGCCGTCGTGAAGCAGCAGGCCCGGAGCCCGCTGGGATGCCGTGGTCGGGCCGCTTGACCTTGACGCCGGGTCAACCCTCCATCCTTCCGGCAGGAGCTTCCTCACAGCCGAACAGCCGGCTGGAGAGCTCCGCGAAGGAGGCAGATGGCCATGGTGACCCAATCGATCGCCGGTCCGGCGATTCGCGTACGGGGTCTGGAAAAGTCGTACGGGAAGCTCGACGTGCTGCGCGGCGTGGACTTCGACGTGGCGCGGGGCACCATCTTCGCCCTGCTCGGCTCCAACGGGGCGGGCAAGACCACAACCGTACGGATCCTCGCCACACTCCTGAAACCCGACGCGGGGACGGCCGGCGTCCATGGCTTCGACGTCACCACGCAACCGGCACAGGTGCGGGAGTCCTTCAGTCTCACCGGGCAGTTCGCGGCCGTCGACGAGATCCTCACCGGTCGGGAGAACCTCGTACTCGTCGCCAGACTGCGCCACCTCGAGGAACCGGGCGCGATCGCGGACGACCTGCTGAGGCGCTTCTCGCTGACCGACGCCGGAACGCGGAAGGTGTCCACGTACTCGGGCGGAATGCGCCGCCGGCTGGACATCGCGATGAGCCTCATCGGGAATCCGTCGGTGATCTTTCTGGACGAACCGACGGCCGGACTCGACCCCGAGGCGCGCATCGAGGTGTGGGACGCGGTCAAGGAACTGGCCGGTCATGGAACGACAGTGCTGCTCACCACGCAGTATCTGGAGGAGGCCGAGCAGTTGGCCGACCGGATCGCGATCCTCCACCAGGGTCGGATCATCGTGAACGGCACCCTCGCCGAACTCAAACAGCTCTTCCCGCCGGCCACGGTCGAGTACGTCGAGAAGC
Organism: Streptomyces sp. NPDC047000; assembly: GCF_040644295.1. Classification (NCBI taxonomy): domain Bacteria; kingdom Bacillati; phylum Actinomycetota; class Actinomycetes; order Kitasatosporales; family Streptomycetaceae; genus Streptomyces; species Streptomyces sp. NPDC047000. Next base: position 183,586 of record NZ_JBEYWE010000002.1, on the reverse strand, counting down.
AACCGACTCTGGAGGAGATCTTCCTCGCGGTCATCGGCGGCGGCGACAAGAGCGACGCCAGCGGCACGACCACCGGAGGACCACGATGACCGCGTACTTCCTCAGCGACACCGCAGCGCTCACGGGGCGAACGCTGCGCCATGTCACACGCAGTATGGACACCATCATCACGACCGTCATCACGCCGGTCGCCATGATGCTGATGTTCGTCTACGTGTTCGGCGGCGCCATCGACACCGGGTCGGTTTCGTACGTGAACTACATGCTGCCCGGCATCCTGCTCATGACCATCGCATCGGGCATCTCCTACACCGCGTACCGGCTGTTCACCGACGTGAAGAGCGGGATCTTCGAGCGATTCCAGTCCATGCCGATCGCGCGGTCGGGGGTGCTGTGGGCCCATGTCGTCACCTCCCTGGTCGCCAACCTGATCGCGCTCGTGCTCGTCGTGGGCGTCGCCGTGCTGATGGGATTCCGCTCAGGGGCAGGAGTGTCGGCATGGCTCGCGGTCACCGGCATCCTGCTCCTGTTCACCCTGGCGCTGACCTGGCTCGCCGTGATCCCCGGGCTCTCCGCGTCGTCGGTCGAGGGAGCGGGCGCGTTCGCCTACCCGCTCGTCTTCCTGCCGTTCGTCAGCTCGGCGTTCGTGCCGACGAAGACGATGCCCGGCCCTGTGCGCTGGTTCGCCGAGCACCAGCCGGTGACGTCGATCGTCAACACGATCCGCAGCCTGTTCGCCCAGCGGCCGGTCGGCGACGACATCTGGATCGCCCTCGCCTGGTGCGTCGGCATCCTCGTCGTGGCGTACGCCTTCGCGATGGCCGCCTATCGCCGGAAGATCGCCTGAGGCAGTCTGAGGCTCATGCTCACCATCAGCCAGCTTGCGGCGCATGCCGGGGTGACAGTGCGGGCGGTACGCCACTACCACAAGGTCGGGCTGCTGCCCGAGCCCGAACGCGACCGGTCCGGGTACCGGAACTACGATGCCGCCGCGGTCGTGCGACTGATCCGGATCCGCACCCTGGCCGATGCCGGTGTGCCGCTGGCCAGGGTGCAGGAACTCCTCGACGCCGGCCCGGAGGACTTCGCCGGCGGCGTCCAGGAGATCGACAAGGCTCTGCGCGCCGAGATCCGGCGGCTGCAGAACACCCGCAGCCGACTCGCCCGGCTCGCCGCCGGAGAACACCTGGCGCTTCCGCAGAGCGTCGTGGGCTACCTCGACCGGCTGCGCGGTCTCGGCGTCGAGGAGCGGTACATCGAGATGGAGCGGGACGCCTGGATCATGATCGCCGCCCAGGTTCCGCACCTGATCGACTCCGTGATCGCCAAGAAGCACGAGGAACTGGACGACCCCGACATGGTGAGGCTCTACACCCTTCTCAGCGGGGCACTCGACTGGCCGACCGACGACCCGCGGATCGTCGAGGTCGCCGACATCATGGAGCGCCTGATGACGCGCGCTGTGCAGGCCGGCGAGGTAAGCGCCGACGACGGCATCGACGACCAGTTCGTCGACCTGCTGGACTCGACCATGGTCGAATCCTCACCGAGCGCCGCGAGGCTGTTGGCGATCCTGGAGGAGCGGGGCTGGAGAGGCTGGACCCGCATCGAGCAAGTGCCTGCCGACAGGCTCGGCACCGGGTTGCCACCGTCTTGAAGGGCGGGAGCCCGGTGCGACGCCGCCCCGACGGCCTGACCGCCGTCAGGACCGGAACGGTCATGCGAAGACGGCGTACGCACAGCTCACGAGGGTCCCGGCGGACAAGCGTGCCGAGAACGTACAAGAACCGCCGGTACGTGAGGGACCCCACGTACCGGCGGCTCGCCGGATGTCACCTCACGCGTCACGTCCACAGGACGGCGATGAAGACGTTCGCCATGGTCAGCCCGCCGACCAGCGCGAAGAGCCCCTTGTCGACCTTCTCCTCGTCCCGCTTCACATAGACGAGCGCGAGGATCACGATCAGGACGGCGAGCTTGATGCCGATCTTGACGGTGTTGAGGTCGTGGTCCTGGGACTGGACGAGCCCGACGAGCACCATGCCGGTGACGAGCATGGTCAGCGCCCCGTGCAGCATCCCGGGAACGAAACGGGCCGTGCCCTGGCCCATCGCCTTCATCTGGGTGAGGAAACCGCCGAGCAGCGCGGCGATGCCGATGATGTGCAGACCGACGAAGAGATGGGTGAGTACGTCCATGGCCGGAGCCTAACCGGCGTTCCTGAGCCCCCCGCACCCCGCCCCGTCCCCAGCGGCGTGAGCGAGGGACGCCGCCCAGGCGGACCCCCGCACACGGAACCACGACCCGGTGGGACCGAGCTTCGAGTCTCGGACGTGGATGATGCGGGGCGAGGAGGCTACTTCCATGCAGTTGCTGCCCTCACTGTCGCTGTAACTTGATGTGCGCCACTTGAGATGATCACTCACCTGACTCCGCCACCTTCCTGATGAACTCGGAAGACTCTTCCACGCTGAGCGCATGCATACGGATCATGTGGTGCTTGCGCGTCAGCGAGCTGACCTTGCCCGGATTGACGGACACGGCGGAACTCCTCCTGAGCGAACTGATGACGAACGCGTACCGCCACGCGAAGGTCCCCGCGGGCCGGGAGATCCGGGCCCGTTGCGAGTTCACGGAGGACAGGCTCCGCATCACGGTGACGGACGCGAGCGCCACGCTCCCCGCGCCGGGCACGCCGTCAGCGGACGACGAGTCGGGCAGGGGGCTGATTCTGGTGGCCACGCCGGCGGACGACTGGGGCGCGGAGCCCCGTGCCTGCGGTATCGGCAAGACGGTGTGGTGCGAACTGGCCCGTCACTGACCGACCCGCCCGTCGACGCACTCGCGCAGCAGATCGGCGTGCCCGCAGTGGCGGGCGTACTCCTCGATCCTGTGCACCAGCAGCTCGCGGATCGCGATCCGATTCTTCCCGACGCGCCGGCCGAGATCAGGGTGCTCGGCCAGCGCGGCGTCGGTCGCGGCCTGTTCACGCTCCAGATCGGAGTACGCGCCGTCGACGACGGTCTGCTCCGCGACGGCATCCTCGAAGTCCGCGTCACGTCGGCCGTACAGCTTCGGCAGGGGCTCTCCGTCACTGATCCAGTTGCGCCAGTCCCGTTCCACCTCGGCGAGGTGCCGGACGAGACCGAGCAGCGACATCGTCGACGGCGGAACGGACCGCCGGGCCAACTGCTCCGCGTCCAGGCCCTCGCATTTCATCCGCAGGGTCATGCGGTAGTCCGCCAGGTAGTCCTGCAGCGTCGCAAGCTCACCCTCGGGACTGGGACCATCCGTGTTGCGGGGATCGTCGTCCGGGTCGACCCACATATCGGGGTAGACGGTCGCCTGCGTCCATCGTGCGGATCGATCAGCCATACCCCGCATGCTGATCCCCACCGCGCCGGACCGCCACTGAATTTTTCAGCTGCGGATTCTTCAGGTGCCGGACCGCCGTCGCCCTCACACCAGCCGTCGTGCCGTCGCCCACCGCGTGAGTTCGTGGCGGTTGGAGAGCTGGAGTTTGCGCAGGACCGCGGAGACGTGGGACTCGACCGTCTTCACCGAGATGAAGAGCTGCTTCGCTATCTCCTTGTACGCGTAGCCGCGGGCGATCAGGCGGAGGACTTCCCGTTCGCGCTGGGTGAGGCGGTCGAGGTCCTCGTCGACCGGCGGGGCGTCGGTGGAGGCGAAGGCGTCGAGGACGAAGCCGGCCAGGCGCGGGGAGAAGACGGCGTCGCCCTCCTGGACGCGGAAGACGGAGTTCACCAGGTCGGTGCCGGTGATGGTCTTGGTGACGTAGCCCCGGGCGCCGCCGCGGATCACCCCGATCACGTCCTCCGCGGCGTCCGAGACGGACAGGGCGAGGAAACGTACGGGGCGGTCGGGGTCGGCCATCAACGAGGCGCAGCGGCGCAGCACTTCGACGCCACCGCCGCCCGGGAGGTGGACGTCGAGCAGGACCACCTCGGGGCGGGTCGCGGTGATGACCGTGACCGCCTGGTCGACGTCGGCGGCCTCGCCGATGACCTCGACGCCGGTCTCGGCGGTCTGGCCGATCTCCGCCTGGACACCGGTGCGGAACATACGGTGGTCGTCGACGAGGACCACGCGCACATGACGCCCGGCGTCGCCGCCCCCGGTCGGCTCCATGGGCTGGGTGTTCGCTCCGGTCGGGTCGCTCATGACGTGTTCTCCGCCCTCTCCATCTCCAGCTCGACCTCCGTGCCGCCGTCGGGCACCGCCCGCAGCCGGGCCGTGCCGCCGTTGCGCTCCATGCGGCCGATGATCGATTCTCTGACACCCATGCGGTCGGCTGGTATCGAGTCGAAGTCGAAACCCGGTCCCCGGTCACGGACGGACACGAAGACCTTCCTGCCCTCGACTTCGGCGTAGACCTGCACGGCGCCTCCCTCGCCACCGTACTTGGCGGCGTTCACCATTGCTTCGCGTGCGGCCTGCATCTGCGCACCGGTCTTCTCGTCCAGCGGGCAGTCCCCGACGACGACCACCTCGATGGGGACGCCGTGCTTGTCCTCCACCTCGGCGGCGTTGCGGCGGACCGCCTCGGCGAGCGTGTCCGGCTCCTCGGCCTCGTCCTTGCCCGTGCCCTCCGGCTTGTAGAGCCAGGTGCGCAGGTCACGTTCCTGGGCGCGGGCGAGGCGGCGGACCTCGTTCACGTTCTCCGCGTTGCGCTGGATCAGGGTCAGGGTGTGCAGCACGGAGTCGTGGACATGGGCGGCGACCTCGGCACGTTCCTGGGCGCGGATGCGCATCAGCCGTTCCTGGGAGAGGTCCTGGGTCATCCGTACGAGGTACGGCCCCGCGAGCAGCGTGATGCCGACGATGACCGCGAGGGCGGCCTGGAGGACGGAGCCGAGGTGGGCGGCGGAGCCCTGCAGGACGAACATGGCCGAGACACCGGCCGTGACGAGCAGGACGCCCGCGCCCGCGCGCAGGAAGGTGAGGGTGCGGCGACGGCGGCCGACCTCGGCCCAGCGGGCCCGGCGGGCATTGTCCGCCTGGCGCCAGACGAGGGCGACACCGGCACCGACGAGAACGGCCGGCCAGAGGTAGGCACGGGCGCCGTGACCCAGGTTCACGTTGCCCACGAAGACCATGGCCACGACGACCATGAGGAGCAGGGCGACGATCTGGCCCTTGTCCGGTCTGCGGGCGACGAGTCTGCGGCGGCCGTCGGGTGATATCTCCGTGGTGACGAGGGAAGGGGGTTTCGGGCCTCCCACGCCGCCGACGCCGAGGGGTACGAAGAACCAGAACGCGGCGTAGAGCAGCGCGCCGAGGCCGTCGGCCATGAACAGACCGATGAAGGCGAAGCGCACCCAGATCACGGGCAGCCCGAGATGTCCTGCGAGCCCCCGCGCCACCCCGCCCAGCCAGCGACCGTCGCTGCTGCGGTAGAGCTTGCGCGGCGGCCGCGGTTCGGCGAGTTGCGCTGCTGCGGCTTCCGGCATGTCCCCGATATTCACACGTCGTGAGGGGGCGGGGCATCAGGGTAGACCCCCGATACGCCCCTGATCTTCGAACGGGCAGGCCGTCGAACGGTTCCCCTGTGTGGAGTCAGGGGTGATTTCAGGGTCGGGCCAGGGTCGTTCCGGCTCCCGCGGGGGCGTCACGGCCGTCACCATGGACGCATGGCAGATCACCAGCACGCCGCGGAACCGGTGCCCGGGCAGGGCTTCCGGTCGTCCGACGGTTCCACCGCGCCCTCCGCGCCCGCACCGGGTGCGCGGGGTACAGCGGCCACGTCCGGGCCGGCCGGCCCGGACGGGGTCGGGCCGGCCGGGACCTCCCGGCGGTTCCGGCGTGAGCGGGAGCCCAAGATGCTGGGCGGGGTGTGCGCGGGTCTCGGGCGGTACTACGACATGGACCCGGTGATCTTCCGCATCACGCTGGCCGTGCTGGCCGCGACGGGCGGGATCGGCCTGATCTTCTACGGCTTCGTCTGGCTGATCGTGCCGTACGAGGACGAGGACGAGAACGAGCTGCGCCGGCTGCTCACCGGACGGGTCGACGGTCCGGTGCTGGCGTCCGTGCTGTTCGCGCTCGTCGGCTGCGGGGTCTTCCTGACCATGCTGAACAACGGCGGGGTGCTGACCTTCGCCTTCGTTCTCGCGCTGCTGCTGGCGGGCGCCGGGTACTGGTCGCAGCGCCGTGACGCCCCCGACCTCGACGATCCGCTGGCGGCCCAGGCCGTCTCGGACGCGCCGCCCGAACCACAGGCGCCGCCGGTGCCGGTGATGCATCAGTCCTGGTGGCGTGATCCGATCGTCAAGGACGGCAGACATGTCGGAGGCACCGGCTATCTGTGGGGCCCCGGCGACTCCTACGCCCGGGATGTCTCGGCCGCCGTCAACATCGGCCGCGGCACCCCATGGACCGGGCGCACGGTCGCGGGCGCTCCGCGTCCGCCGGTGCCGAGGGGACGCGGGCCTCGCTGGATCGGCAGCTGGATCTTCCTGCTCGCCCTGCTGGCGGGTGGTCTGGGAAGCGGCCTGACCTGGCACACCCACCCGCTCGGCACCGCCCTGCAGACCGGGCTGGCATGCGCGCTGATCGTCCTGGGGCTGGGCCTGGTCGTCAGCTCCTTCCTGGGGCGTACGGGTGCCGGGTCGGTGTTCCTGGCGATCCTCACCACGGGCCTGCTCGCCGGGTCGGCGGCGATACCGAAGGACGTGGGCACCCGCTGGGAGCGCGTCACCTGGCGGCCGGCCACCGTGGCCCAGGTGCAGCCCAGGTACGAACTCGGCACCGGCAGGGGCGTACTGGACCTGAGCCGCCTTCCGCTCGGCAAGGGACAGAAGGTGTCGGTGGCCGCCGAGGTGAAGGTGGGCAAGCTCGCGGTGATCGTTCCGAAGGGCGTGACCGTGACGGCGCACATCAGCATGGGAGTCGGGGACATCCAGTTGCCGAACGACAAGAAGAAGGACGTGGATGTGCAGCCGGACCAGCACCAGCGGGTGACGCTCATACCGGCGACCGGGAGCGCCGAGGCCGGCACGGTCGACCTGGATCTCCGGGTCGGCGCGGGACAGGTGGAGGTGGCCCGTGCTACGTCATGAGTTCCAGCCCGGACGGCTGACAGCCGGCGTCTTCGTCACCGCGACAGGCGTCGCGTACCTCGGTGACGCGGCCGGCGCCTGGCCGACCCAGTGGTTCGCCGCGATCCCGATCCTCGTGGCCGGCCTCTTCCTGGCCGCGCTGGCCGGGATCACGGCCAGGTCGATACGCCGACGTCGCAAGACCGCCCGCAGGGCGGCCGAGGACGCACAGACGGCCGCCGACGACAAGGCCGCCCCACCGCCGAGCTGGACCGCCTGACCGGACCACGCCGGTACTGACCGGTTCGGCCGGTCACTCCGGCCAGGTGGCCGGGCGACCCGGCGGCCGGACCGGCGGCTCCTGGAACCGCCCGTGCTACCGGAATCCGCCCGCCGGTTGCCGTCGCGCCCGCCATATCGCGTCCAGGGAGAGATACGGGGTTCCGGCCAGGACCAGCGGCAGCCAGGCCATCAGATAGGCGAGATCGTTCCCGTAGTAGTAAGGATCGGAGGCCCAGCTGACCGTCAGCCACAGACTGAGGGAGATCAGTGCGCCGCCAAGAGCGGCGACGCGGCCCAGCAGACCGAAGAGGGTGCCCAGGCCGACGGCGAGTTCACCGAGGGCGATGGCGTAGCCGAAGCCGACGGGGCTCTTCAGGGCCAGGTCGACCATGGCCGGGATGGCCGAGGAGTCGCGCACCGAGTGCAGGGTGTCGCCGAGCGAACCGGCCCCGGAGGACTTCATGAAGGCACTGTTCGTGATCTTGTCGAGTCCGGCGTAGATGAAGGTGACGCCCAGGAAGACCCGGAGGGGAAGGAGGGCGTACCGGGTCGCGGTGTCCCGCCAGTTCCGGTCGCCTTGGAGATAGGGGGTGGGTGTGTCCGTACGCATGCCGTAAGTCATCGCCTCGTTGCCGCCTCTCGCCCGCCGTGCAGAGACCCTCGATAGTTCAATAGTCCATACGTGCGACAAGGAGGTACCACTCAACCCCGAAGCGGCGTATTTTCCGGCTTCGGCCCGACTCGTCCCCGAGACCCCGACTCGTCCCCGACTCGTCCCCGGGACGGAGTGCAGCGCGTCAGTCGAGCACGTCGATCGTGCAGCGGTTGGTCTCCAGGCCCGCGGCGGTCACCACCTGGACCTCTACGCGGCCCGGTTCCACGTCGGCCGGGACCGGGACGGTCAGGACCGTGTCGGACGGGTTGCTGAAGCCGCCGGTGACCGGGACCAGGGGGACGTGGACGTTGACGGGGCCGATGCGGACGACCATGCGGGAGAGCCGGTCGGCGCTCTGGGCACCCGGCGGGACGAAGCCGGCGCCGCGGATCTCGATGTCGTCGCCGGTGCGGATGGGCCCGTCGAGGTCACCGGCCTCGCGGGCGCGGACGACGGAGAGGATGACGGGGCGGCCGCCCTCGGCGTACTTACCGGTGAGGTAGGTCGCGGCGGAGATCAGCACCAGCACCGCGAGGCCCCAGGGCAGGTCGGGGAGCTGGTCGGGGCGGCGGGCGAGGCGTACGGCGGCGAACGCCAGGGCGACGGTGCTCATCGCGACGTACTGGATGTCGGTGAAGGTGCCGCGGCCGGAGTCGTCGGTGAGGAGGTCGGCCGCTCGCGGGCGGTCCGCGCGGATCTTCTGCAGGCGCTGTCCCAGCACCCTCGTCCCGACCACCCGCCGCACCAGCACGGCGATACCGCACACCACGGCGAGGACCGTCACCACCCCTGCGCCACGGGCGAGTTCGAGGCCAGAGATGAGGGCGTCGCGCTCGGTGCGGTCGGAGGCGGCGCCGAGCCGGCCCGCCAGCACCAGGACCGAGAAGGCGGCGAAGAGGACCCAGGCGGCCGCCACGGCCCGGGAGGTGGACAGACGGTTGTCCTCGCCTATCACCGGGGCGATCGCGCCGCCCCGGGCCCGGTGGAACCAGGACGCGGCGGTCAGTGCGACGGCCACCGCGAACGCCGCCAGCAGTCCGGCGGTGCGGGCGGCGGTCCAGCCCGCGCCGATCGCGGTGAGCGACTGGACGAGGAGGAGGACGACCACAAGACCCCACACCGTGAATGCGGTACGGCGCCACAGGCGCGTCAGCCAGGCGCGGCCCTCGGCACGGCGGCGCTCGGCGACGAGTTCCGCGGACTGGGTCAGTTCCTCGGAGACCCACTGGCGGGAGGCGGAGGCCGAGTGGGCCACCGCTGCCGGGAGCCCCTGCCCGGCGGCGAACGCGTCCCGCTTCAGCAGGAACTCGGCGACCGCGCGCCGGTGTCCGGCGCGTGCGCCGTGTGGGCAGTCGCCGCAGGTGCAGCCGCCCTCGTGGGCGCCCGCGTGCGCGCCTTCTCCCGTCTGCTGGACCGCCACGCCCGACGCCTGCCTTCCGCTGGACCAGAGCCTCACGGCTCGGTCCACCACTGGGTTTACAACTGGGTACGCAACCTGGACGCACAACCGGGTCCACAGCTGGGTGCACAACTCCTGTGTGACGAGAGCGAATTGTGCCCTATCCGGCAGGGTGCGCAGTGCGCAGGGCTGGTCCGTAAGAGTGACAATCGGCGCGTCGTGTTGACGTTATACCGATGAAGGCGGGTTCAGCTCAGCAGATCGGGTTCGCTGCGGCTGATGTCCTGCCACAGGGGCTGGTAGTTGATCCAGGCGACCAGGTCCGTGCCGAGCTGGTCCCGGGTCGCGGCGGCCTGCTTGTGGTCGATGAGGACGGGGCGCCCGGCGGCCTTGGCGGTGAGCTGGACCTGGCTGGAGCGTTCCATCGACAGGAACCACCAGGCGGCCGCGTCGACGGAGTCGCCGACGGTCAGCAGCCCGTGGTTGCGCAGCACCAGGGCTTTGCGGGAGCCCAGTGCGTCGGCGATACGGCGGCCTTCCTCGGCGTCGACGGCGACGCCGGAGTAGGCGTCGTAGAGGGCGTGGTCCTCGTAGAAGGCGCAGCTCTCCTGGGTGAGGGGGTCCAGGAGGTCACCGAGTGCGGCCAGCGCGCGGCCGTGCACGGAGTGGCAGTGCGCGACGGCGACGACGTCGGGGCGGGCGGCGTGGACCTGGGCGTGGACGGTGAAGGCGGCCTGGTTGACGTGGTAGCGGCCCTCGATGACCTGGCCGTCCTCATTGGCGAGGACGAGGTCGCTGACGGTGACGTGCTTGAAGGGCATCCCGAACGGGTTGACCCAGAAGCAGGTGCTGAACTCGGGGTCGCGTGCGGTGATGTGGCCGGAGACGCCGTCCTCGAGGCCGTACCGCCCGAAGATGCGCAGGGCGCCCGCGAGCCGCTCCTTGCGGTGGCGCCGTTCGTCCCCGACGGATCCGTGCATCGGCGGCATCGCGAACCGCAACTGCTCCGTGGGCAGGGGCAGGGGCGGTGTGGGCCCTCGCATAGATCCTCCAGCACTGGGTTGCTGCACGAGCCGGAAGTTACCGCCGGTCAGTCCAGGAGAACAGAGATGTTCCGTAAAGACGTCAAGAGGTGAACCAATTGCAACCAAGGGGCGGGCCGGGCGGGATATCCGGCTGCCGTCGCCGGCTGTCCACGTGAGACTGGAGGCATGGAATCTGTGGGATCTGTGGAATCTGCGGGACATGCGGAGCCCGGGGAAGCGTCGGCGCCGGTGGAAGTTGTGAACTGGGCGGCGTTCGCGGCCGCCGAGCCGGAGCTGGCCGGGATCGCCGAGGAGCGGTTCGGGGCGGCAGGCCACCATGTGCTGGCGACGCTGCGGAAGGACGGGTCGCCGCGTACCAGCGGTCTCGAGGTGCGTTTCCTCGGCGGTGAGCTGTGGTTCGGGATGATGCCGGATTCCGCCAAGGCGCTCGATCTGCGGCGCGACCCGCGGTTCGCCATCCAGTCGAACCCGGGTCCCGGGACGGATCTGGGAGCGGGCGACTTCCGCGTGAGCGGGCGCGCCTTCGAGGTCGGTGACGTGGGCCGGGGCGATGTGCCGGAGGCGAAGGCGGCGTACGTCGAAGAGGTGGAACCGCCGCAGCCGTTCCACCTCTTCCGCACCGAGCTGACGGAGGTCGTACGGACCCGCGTCGAGGACGACACCTATCTGGTCGTCCAGGTCTGGACGCCGGGACGGCCGGTGCGGACCGTCCGGCGGACCTGAGTGCCGGGGAGGGGAGGGTTCACTCCCACTCGATGGTGCCCGGCGGCTTGGAGGTGACGTCGAGGACGACGCGGTTGACGTCGCCGACCTCGTTGGTGATACGGGTGGAGATCTTCGCGAGGACGTCGTACGGCAGGCGGGACCAGTCGGCCGTCATGGCGTCCTCGGAGGAGACGGGGCGCAGCACGATCGGGTGACCGTAGGTGCGGCCGTCGCCCTGGACGCCGACGCTGCGGACGTCCGCGAGCAGGACGACCGGGCACTGCCAGATGTCGCGGTCGAGACCGGCGGCGGTGAGTTCCTCGCGGGCGATGGCGTCGGCCTCGCGCAGCAGGTCGAGCCGGTCCTTGGTGACCTCGCCGACGATGCGGATGCCGAGGCCGGGGCCGGGGAAGGGCTGGCGCTGGACGATCTCCTCGGGCAGGCCGAGTTCGTGGCCGACCATGCGGACCTCGTCCTTGAACAGCTTGCGGAGCGGCTCGATGAGCCGGAACTCCAGGTCCTCGGGGAGGCCGCCGACGTTGTGGTGGGACTTGATGTTGGCGGTGCCGGTGCCGCCGCCGGACTCGACGACGTCGGGGTAGAGGGTGCCCTGGACCAGGAACTCCACCGCCGGACCCTCGTCCGCGATGATCTCGGCCTGGGCCTGCTCGAAGACGCGGATGAACTCGCGGCCGATGATCTTCCGCTTCTGCTCGGGGTCGGAGACCCCGGCCAGTGCGGTGAGGAAGCGTTCCTCGGCGTCGACGACCTTCAGCTGGACGCCGGTCGCGGCCACGAAGTCCTTCTCGACCTGCTCGGTCTCGCCCTTGCGCATCAGGCCGTGGTCGACGTAGACGCAGGTCAGCTGGTTGCCGATGGCCTTCTGGACGAGGGCGGCGGCCACCGCGGAGTCGACGCCGCCGGACAGCCCGCAGATGGCGCGCCTGTCACCGACCTGCTCGCGGATGGCGGCGACCTGCTCCTCGATCACGTTGCCGGTGGTCCAGGAGGGGGTGAGACCGGCGCCGCGGTAGAGGAAGTGCTCGAGCACCTGCTGGCCGTGCGTGGAGTGCATGACCTCGGGGTGGTACTGGACGCCGTAGAGCTTGAGTTCGTCGTTCTCGAAGGCGGCGACGGGGACGACGTCCGTGGACGCGGTGACCGTGAAGCCCGCGGGGGCGGCGGAGCAGGCGTCGCCGTGCGACATCCACACCGCCTGCTCGGCGGGGGTGCCGTCGAAGAGGGTGGAGGACGCCTTGGAGACGTGCAGCTCGGTACGGCCGTACTCCCGGGCGCCCGTGTTGTCGACGGTGCCGCCGAGGGACTGCGCCATGAGCTGGAAGCCGTAGCACATGCCGAAGACGGGGACGCCGGCCTCGAAGAGGGCGGGGTCGACGGTGGGGGCGCCCGCCTCGTACACGGACGAGGGGCCGCCGGACAGGACGATCGCCGCCGGGTGCTTGGCGAGCATCTCCGCGACCGGCATGGTGCTCGGCACGATCTCGCTGTAGACCCGGGCCTCGCGGACGCGGCGGGCGATGAGCTGGGCGTACTGCGCGCCGAAGTCGACGACCAGGACGGTGTCGGGGGCGGCGGCGGTTGTCGCTGTTGACACGGGGGCCTTCCGGCGGATCGGGCGGGGTCTGTGAGGGCGATTCTATCCGGGGCCGGGGTGAGTCACCTCGCCGTCGTACCGGGGGCTGCCGCCCCCCGGGGGCCCCGTTGACGGCCCTGGACGGGCCTTGTCCTCCGTCGCCGGGCGGGCTGGAGCTGCCGCGTCTGCCGTCATGGGGCCACGCGTCGGAACGGCACCGGACGGTCTCGGCCCACCGGCCGTGTCCCGCAAAGGCACCGGACCCGATCTCAGTATGTGACCGGGTTGGCGATTCCGCCCGACCGGTCTGCATACTGGCCGCATGCTCGCGCACACGACCTTCCTCTTTACCTATGGCAACCGGCCCACCGGCTGCCATGGTCGTGCTGCTTGAGCCACTGACAAGCGACTTCCCAGGCGCCCCGGGCCGACAAGGTCCGGGGCGCCTGGCGTTGCGGGCCGGACGGTTCCGGGGGATCTCGCCCTCACCCACCACCAGGAGGCCCCCGCCATGAACACCGCCGTGAGCACCGCCGTGGACACCACTGTGAGCACCACCGTGAACAGCCCCGCGCGCACCGCCGTCGAGAAGACCGGCGCCCGCACCACCGAGGCGGCCGGCGTCATCAGCGGAGCACGCGAACGCATCGACGCTCTCGACGACCGGATCATCGGGCTGATCCAGGAACGGATGGCCGTCTCCGCCGTGATCCAGGAGGCTCGGATCACCTCGGGCGGACGGCGGGTGAATCTCTCCCGCGAGATGGAGATCCTCGGCCACTACAGCGAGGCGCTCGGCAAGCCGGGGACTCCGCTCGCCATGACCCTCCTGGAGCTGTGCCGCGGGCGTGTCTGAGACCGCGGCGGGGAACGACGGCCCGGTCGCCCTCGGGCGACCGGCCCCCTCGCCTGTGACGCAGGACACATAAAGATCCTGTGAGGCGACGTACAACCTTTCACAGCCGTCACTGATCGAACCCGGCGAGTCATGTGAATCAAGGGTGATCGAGGACCCCTTCCGCGCACCATGGGCGAAGGCCTCCCACCGACGTTCGTGCCGCGACGCCCACAGGCGCGGCACTTTGGACCAGCCGAGGTCTTCATGAAGCTTCGCCGTGCCCTGGCGGCAGCCGCCGCGACCGCCGCGATAGCGCCGCTCGCCCTGCTCGCGGCACCGACCGCCTACGCGGACAGCGACCCGACGTCCGCCCCGCCGAGCGCCACCGAGAGCGCGTCGCCGTCCGACAGCGCGTCGGCCTCCGCGAGCGAGTCCGCGTCCGAGAGCGCCCCCGCGCCGAGCGACTCCGCCAGCGAGTCGGCCCCGGCGCCGAGCGACTCCGCGAGCGAGTCCGCCCCCGCACCGACCACCTCCGCGCCCGAGGAGTCCGACTCCCCGGAGCCCGAGCCGTCCGTGTGCGAGGACACCAAGGTCGACGTGTCCATCGCGGGTCTGCCCGGCAAGATCGCCGCGGGCAGCGGGTGGCACAAGTTCGCGCTCAACGTGACCAACAACTCCGACTCCACCCTCAACGACCTGGACTTCTTCGCCGGAGCGTCCCCCGACAAGAACGGCGAGGAGCTCTTCAAAAGCAAGCAGGTCCGGCTGCAGGCCTGGGACCCGGACAGCAAGTCCTGGGCCGACCTCGACGAGGGCGGTTACGCGGTCGGCTACGTCGGCTACACCGACGAGCTGAAGGCCGGCTTCGAGGTGGACATCGCGCTCCGCGTCAATGTGCAGCCGTCCGCCCCGGTCGGCGCGGGCTTCTCGCTCGGCGCGACGATCTACGGCGACAACGACGCGCAGTGCACCGGCTTCGGTGACGTGTCGTACAAGTTCCAGATCGTGGCCGCCGGCACGGACACCGACGGCACCAAGCCGCAGGAAGGCGGCCAGGCCCCGGTGACCAGCGAGAAGCCGGACAGCAACACCCCCAAGGTCGACGGCACCCTCGCCTCGACCGGTTCCAGCTCCGCGCTCCCGGTGATCGGCCTCGTCGGCGGTGTCGCCGTCGTCGCCGGTGCGGGTGCCGTGGTCGTGGCGCGCCGCCGCAGGACGGGGACCGGCACGGAGGCGTGAGCCTGCCGTACTGACGCGAGAGCCGCACAGGCATATCGCAAGGCGAGAAGAGGGAGCCGCGCTCGGAGGGGGGCGCGGGTCCCTCTTCTCGTGCCCGGACCGACTGGTGCCCAGGCAGGCCGTGCGGACCGGCTGGTGCCCCCGCCGGTGTGGGGCTCGCTACTTCTTCGGCGGGACCGCCGGCATCCCGAGGAACGGCAGGCGCAGCGCGCCGTACGCCTCCTGCGGGACCGCCGGGTGGTGGGGTGCCACCGGGTCGAGGCGGGCGTAGGGCGCGTTCTGGGGCGGGCGGGGGTCGGCCTCGCCCTTGTTGGGCCAGTACGACATCGCCCGCTCCGCCTGCGCCGTGATGGTCAACGAGGGGTTGACGCCGAGGTTGGCGGAGACCGCGGCGCCGTCGACGACGGAGATGCCGGGGTGGCCGTAGAGGCGGTGGTAGGGGTCGATGACGCCGTTCTCGCGGGAGTCGCCGATCGGGCAGCCGCCGAGGAAGTGGGCGGTGAGGGGGGTGCCCATGAGTTCACCGACGTTGGAGCCGGGGAAGCCGTTGATCTCGGCGGCCAGGGCCGCCGCGCCCTGCGAGGCGGCCCTGATCTGCAAGGGGTTGGGGGCACCGTGGCCCTGGCGGGCGGTGAGCAGGCCCTTGCCCACGCCGTCCGGTTTCAGGTAGGTCGTCAGGGAGTTGTCGACGGACTGCATGACCAGGCCGATGATGGTCCGCTCCGACCAGCGGCGGTTGGAGAGGGAGCGCAGCACGAGCAGCGGGTGCCGGACCGCGTTCGCCAGCCAGGCGGCGACGCGTGAATCGCCCTCCGCGTAGGGGACCTGGAGGATCGAGAGGCCGCCCATCGAGTTGGAGCCCTTGCCGTAACGGACCGGTTCGATGTGGGTGTCGGCGTCCGGGTGGATCGACGAGGTGATCGCGACGCCCTGGGTGAAGTCCGCGCGGACCTCGCCGGTGACCTTCCGGTAGCGCCGGTCGTCGGTCTGGGCGCCGACCAGGGCCTCGGAGTTGGTGCGGGTCAGCTCGCCGAGGCGGTCGGAGAGGTAGGGGAGCCGGCCGCTCGCCTTCATGCGGTGCAGCAGGGTCTGGGTGCCGTAGGTGCCGGCGGCCAGGACGACCCGGCGGGCGGTGAAGGTGCGGCCCCTGCCCTTCCTGCGGTTGTCCGTCGGGAGTGTCGTCACGGCGTAGCCGCCGCGCGAGTCGTCGGTGACGGACACGACCGTCGTCATGGGGTGGACCTCTGCGCCCGCCTTCTCGGCGAGGTGGAGGTAGTTCTCGTTGAGGGTGTTCTTCGCCCCGTGGCGGCAGCCCGTCATGCACTCCCCGCACTCGGTGCACGCCTTGCGGGACGGTCCGGCCCCGCCGAAGTAGGGGTCGGCCACCTGCTCGCCCGGCTGCGCCCTCACCGCCGTCCTGCCGATGGCCTCTCCACCGGTCTCCCCGTCGGCGTCCCCGCCTGCGTCCCGGCCGTCGCCGAAGAACACCCCGACCGGCGCCATGTGGAAGGTGTCGCCGACGCCCATCCGCTCCGCCGCCGCCTTGAGGTGCACGTCGGAGGGGGTCATGGTGGGGTTGAGGCGGACGCCGAGCATGCGCTGTGCCTGGTCGTAGTACGGCTTCAGCTCCTCCCGCCAGTCGGTGATGTCACGCCACTGCGGGTCCTCGAAGAACGGCTTGGGCGGTACGTAGAGGGTGTTGGCGTAGTTCAGCGAACCGCCGCCGACGCCCGCTCCGGCCAGCACCATGACGTTGCCCAGCAGATGGATGCGCTGGATGCCGTACATGCCGAGCCGGGGGGCCCAGAGGTAGTTCTTGAGGTCCCAGGAGTTCCTGGGCAGCGTCTCGCGGGTGAAGCGGCGGCCGGCTTCGAGTACGCCGACCCGGTAGCCCTTCTCCGTGAGCCGCAGGGCGGTCACCGAGCCGCCGAAGCCGGATCCGACGACGATGACGTCGTAGTCGTAGGCGTGATCGTCGTCATCGCCGTCACGGGCGGGGGCGGGGGCGGTGTTCTCCTGTGGCACGTGCTCTCCTCGTCGAGAACGGTCGAGAACTGTCGAGAACGGTCGAGAACTACGGCACCGGTCAGGGCCGGAGGACGTCGGAACGGGGTCAGCGGAAGCGGAACGCCTTCATCAGCCGCAGGCTCCGGCTCATGAACTCGGCGTACCGCTCGTCGTCCATGCCCAGCGACGGCGCCATGGGCAGCAGCCGCTGCTGGGCGACCGTCTGGGCCTCGGTGTACTTGAGGATGCCCTCGGAGCCGTGCCGGCGGCCGAGACCGGAGTCCTTCATACCGCCCATCGGGGACTGGACACTGCCGTACGCGGGTGCGTACCCCTCGTTGATGTTGACGGTTCCGGTGCGCAGCCGGGCGGCGACCGCGCGGCCGCGCCGGGCGTCCTTCGTCCAGACGGAGGAGTTCAGCCCGTACGGCGTGGCGTTGGCGCGCTCGATCGCCTCGTCGTCGGTCGCGAAGCGGTAGACCGAGACGACCGGGCCGAAGGTCTCCTCGCCGCAGACCGCCATCGGGGTCTCGACGCCTTCGAGGACCGTCGGCTCGAAGAAGTACGGCCCGATGTCCGGCCGCGCCACACCGCCGGCGAGGACCCTGGCCCCCTTGGCGACGGCCTCGTCCACATGCCGCCGGACGGTCTCCAGCTGGCGCGGTCCGACGAGGGAGCCCATGTCGGCGCCGTAGGCGAGCGACGTGCCGAGCCGCATCGCCTTCGTGCGGGCGGCGAAGCGCGCGAGGAAGGCGTCGGCGACCGACTCGTGGACGTACAGCCGTTCGATGGAGATGCAGAGCTGCCCGGCGGAGGAGAAGCAGGCGCGGACGGCACCGGCGGCGGCCTTCTCGACGTCGGCGTCGTCGAGGACCAGCATCGCGTTCTTGCCGCCGAGTTCGAGGGACACACCGACCAGACGGGCGGCGGCGCCCTGGGCGACCTCGCGGCCGGTACGGGTGGAGCCGGTGAAGGAGACGTAGTCGGCGTGCCTGACGATCTCGGGGCCGACGACCGGGCCGTCGCCGATGACGACCTGGAAGACCTCCGCCGGAAGGCCCGCCTCGATCAGGAGGTCACGGGCCCACAGCGCGGTCAGGCAGGTCTCGGTGTCCGGCTTCATGACGACGGCGTTGCCCGCGGCGAAGGCGGGCAGGGCGTCGCCCACCGACAGTTCGAGAGGGTAGTTCCACGGGGCGATCTGGCCGACGACACCGCGCGGGTGGCGCAGCTCGGTGACCTTGGTGAGGGCCGGCACGGCACCGGCGTGCCGCTTGGGGCGCAGGTAGGCGGGCGCCTTACGGCCGTAGTGGCGGGCGGCGACGGCGACGGCCTGCACCTCCTCGTGGGCGTGCAGGCGCGCCTTGCCGGTCTCCAGCTGGATGAGGTCGAGGACCTCGGCCTGGCGCTCCAGGACGAGGTCGTGGAAGCGCAGCAGTACGGCGGCCCGTTCCCGCACCGGCACCTGGGCCCACACGCCCTGCGAGGCACGGGCCGACCGGAACGCCCGCGCCACGTCCTCGGGGGAGGACTCGGGCAGGTCGGTGAGCTTCTCCCCGGTGAGCGGCGTGTGGTTGGCGGTACGGCCGGACCCGGCGACACCCTTGGTGAGCTGGGCGACCAGCTCGGGCGTGACCACGTCGGCGGCGGTACGGACCCCCTCGGGCGTGGGCGCGAGGGGGTTCGTACCGGTGGTGGCGGTGGTACCGGTCTTCTCGGGGGCCTGCGAGTCCGTCATGGGGCGCAGGGTATGACGCGGTGGACGCCTTTGGGTACCCGTCGGTAACGAAGCTTCACCGGTGACGCACATGCCGCCAGTGGTCACTGGCAACGAACCTGCTGATCAGCGGATTGCGCGGGCCGAGGGGCGGTGATCGGGATCCTGCACGCGGTCGGTCACCGGCGGGAGGGTCAGGCCCAGGCCGGTGAGGAGACGGCGGAGGGGGCCGTTGCGGAGACCGGCGTCGGATCCCGCCGGGTCACCGGCGGACGGATCGGCGTGTTTCTCGCCGCCGTCCGGGCCCTCGCCGTCCGGGGTCTCGGCGCCTGGGACCTCGGCCGCAAGCGCAACCGCGACCGGCTCCGGAGCCGTGGCCTTGGCCGGAGCCGTGACCGGAACCTCGGGGGTCTCCCGTCCGTGCGCCACGGCCTCCAGAACCGCCGCGACCTCGGCCGCTCCCGGCCGCTCGCCCGGCTCCCGCGCCAGCATCCGCACGAGGAGCGCGCCCAGCGGCCCGGCCTGCTCGTCGACCGGCGGATCGCCCGCCCCGGCGGCACCCCGCTCCGGAGCGGATCCCCCGACGGCGACGTGCAGCAGCGCCCCCAGGGCCCACAGGTCGGACGCCGGCCCGGCGCCGGGCCCCGACAGCTGCTCGGGCGCGACGAACTCCCCGTCACCGGAAGCGGCATCGTCGCCGCTGCCGTGGGCGATGCCGAAGTCGGTGAGCAGGACGCGACCGTCCTCTCCGAGGAGAACGTTGGCCGGCTTGAGATCCCGGTGCACCATGCCGGCGGCGTGCGCGGCACGCAGAGCGCCGAGCACGGCGAGCCCGATACGGGCGGCCTCGTCGTGCGGGACGGTCCCGCGCCGCAGCCGCGTACCGAGGGACTCGCCGCGTACGTACTCCATGACGATCCAGGGCAGCCCGTCCTCGACCACGACGTCATGGATGACGACGGCGGACGGATGGTCCAGGCGGGCGGCGACACGCGCCTCGTGGCAGAGCCGGTTGACGGCCCGCATCCGCTCCTCGCCGTCGGACTCGCCGTCGCGTTCGCCGGACCGGGGGGAGCCCGTGACGAGCCGAGGCTGCTTGACCGCCACTTCCCGGTCCCGTGCCTGGTCGTGGGCCCTCCACACGGTCCCGGAGCCCCCGGCCCCGACCCGCTCCAGCAACGCGTAACGGCCGTCGATCAGACGCCCGTCGGGGTCGGGCTCAAGTTCGCCGACTTCACTCATGCCCCATGAGTACCGCGCGACCGGTGCGATTGTCGACGCGCGCGCCCGTGACGCACCCCACCACTCCGCTAGGCAACCTGAAACCGGTCAAGAGGGTTTCCCGCTCAGGGTTTCCCGCTCAAGGTTTTCCGCTCAGGGTTTCCCGGTCAGGGCTTGTCGATGTGCAGGTTAGTGATGGCCGTCCTGGCGACCTCCCGGCCCCGGGCGGTCAGATCACCCTTGCCCGGATAGCCGATCGTCAGTTTGTAGAGGTTTCCCGCCTTGGTCCGGTAGTAGAAGATGACGACCTCTCGGGGCAGGGGGTCCTGGGAATCGGTCGTGGTGTAGGTGACGGTGTTCTTCGCCGCCCGGCCGCCCTGGTGGGTGAGGGTGTCGTCCGGCCGGGTGCGGGCCCCCTTGGGCATGTCGAGGTCGTAGTCGCCGTCCGTCTTGAACTTCTCGTTGTCCGCGTACATCTGCGCGGCCGCGGAGTTCTTGATCTCGTTCGTGGAGTCGTCGGCCTTCTCGGTGAGGCCGAGGACGATCCAGAGGGCACCGCTGAAGTCGCTGTAGGCGACCCAGTTCCTGTCGGTGTCGTTCTTGTCCGGGTGCCCCACCGTGTACGACGCGGGTACGCCGAGGGACACGCCCAGTGCGGGCTGTGTCCGCGTCCTCCAACTGTCGGGCAGCGGGCCCGCGAAGGGGTTCGCCAGGACCAGGTACGCCGTCAGCGCCGTCGCCAGCGCCACCGCGGTGACCACTCCGCCGAGGCCCAGCCGCGCCCCGCGGCTCAGCCGGGGGCGACGGACCCCGGCAGCTGCCGGGGCGTGGTTTACCAGCCGGGTCGGCGCGGGCACGGGCGGGGTGGCGGCCGCCTCCAGCATGGCGCGGACCCTTGCGGCGTCCGGCCGGTGCGCCGGGTCCTTCTGGAGAAGGCCGTTGACGGCCTCGGCCAGCGGGCCCTGCGCCGCCGGGGGTGCGGGGGTGGCGTTGAGGACGGACTGCAATGTCGCCGGCGTGTTGCTGCGGCGGAACGGCGACACGCCCTCCGTCGCCGCGTACAGCACGACACCCAGGGACCACAGGTCGCTCGCCGGGCCCGGCCGCCGTCCCAGAACGCGCTCGGGCGCGATGTACTCGGGCGAGCCGACGAAGCCGCCCGTGTCGGTCAGCCGGGTCTCGCCCTCGATCTGGGCGATGCCGAAGTCGGTGAGCACGACCCGGCCGTGACGGCCCAGCAGGACGTTGTCCGGCTTGACGTCGCGGTGCAGGACGCCCGCGGCGTGCGCCGCCTCCAGCGCGCCGAGCACTTCGAGGCCGATTCGGGCCGCTTCCCGTACGTCCAGCGTGCCTTCCTGGAGGACATCGCCCAGCGAACGGCCGTGCACCAGCTCCATGACGATCCACGGCTGACCGTCGACGACCGCCACGTCATGCACGTTGACCACGGCCGGGTGGTCGAGGCGGGCCGCGGCACGGGCCTCCCGGCGCATCCGCTCGTAGGCGTTGGCACGTTCCCGGTCGGGAAGGTGGTCGGGGATCCGGGGTTCCTTCACGGCGACCTCACGGCCCACCGTCTCGTCCGCGGCCCGCCACACGGTGCCCATACCGCCGTGCCCGAGCTTGGCGAGCAGGCGGTAGCGGCCCGCGATGAGCCGCCCGGCGCCGGGCTCGTCGGAGGGCGACGGCACCGTCTCCGGGCGGGCCGGTTGGGCGGGCGCAGGAACGGGCACGGGTGGGGGCGGGGACGCCGTGACGTACGGGTTGTTCGGATGCGGCACCGCCGTACGCGGGCCGGGTGGTTGCAGAACGAAACTCGTCGGCTCGTCCGACCCGTGCGGAACTCCCCCGTCGTTACTCATGGCTCCATTCGTACCCTGCCCTCCGCCCACCCGGCCAGCATGAACGGCGAGCGGTCACAGACCCGTGACTTACTTATGCCGTACGAACGTCTGACGAGCGTCTGGCACCGGGCTCTCTCGGGCCTAGGTCCGTCGGAAGGTGTCGAGCGCGACGTCGAAGTACTCCCGCGCCTCCCGCACCTTGCCGACCGGCGCCGACACCCACACGTCGTAGAGCCGCCCGGCCTCCTCCCAGCACAGGTCGTAGGTGTGCCGCGGGCCCTCCGCGGTGCTGAAGCCGTCCCAGCTGAACTCCCAGAGCGCGGCGGGGTGTCCGTCGTGCGTGGCGGCGGTGACCCGGCCGTCGTGGTAGCCGGGGTTCGTGTCGGGTCCTGCGGCGTCGGCGCGGTTCATCACGGCCACGGGACCGCCCTCCTCCGGAGCCGCGATCTTGATGCCGAGGCGGAACGTCTCCCCCGGCGACATGTAGAAGGTCCGCACCCCCTGCGGCTTGCGGGTGAAGCCCTCCGGTACGGCGAGCGAGAAGCCGCCAGGGTCCCGGACCGACCGGTATCCCGACGGCGCCGTACGGGACGCCGGGGCCGGTGAACGGTCCACCGTCACCGTGGAGGCGGGGGTGACCTGCGAAGAGCCCTGCCCGGACCCGGACCCGGACCCGGACCCGGATCCGGACCCCGACCCCGTGCCCGATCCCGGCCTCGACACCGACACCGACACCGACACCGAAGCCGACGAGCGCACCGGCGTACCGCTGCCGCCGGGCCCGCCGCCCCCGCCGTTCCCGCCCTGCTGCGTCAGCAGCGCCGCCGCCGACACCCCCGCCCCGGCCATCGCGGCGACCAGCAACGCGGTCGCCAGAACGCCCCGGGTGGAGTAGCGCGGGGCGGCGGCCGGTCCGGACGGGGGCGGAGCCGAGAGGGGCGGCGACTGCGCAGGCGCGGGCACCGGACCGGGCGCGGACGCCGGGGCGGGCGTGTCGAGGGCCGTCGGGCTGTAGGGCGAGGACAGGGGGTGCGGGGTACGGCCGGTGTCCAGGTACGACCGCAGCAGCCGTTCCGCCTCGGCCCCGCCCAGCCGCCGTTCCGGATCGCGCTCCAGCAGGCCCCGTACGACGGGCAGCAACGGCTCGGCCTGCGCGGGCGTGCGGATCTCGTCGACGACGACGGCGTGCAGGATGCCGCCCAGCGAGTCGCGCCGGAAGGGCGATTCACCGCTGAGCGCGGTGCACAGCAGCGCGCCGAGCGACCACAGGTCGGACTCCGGGCCGGTGCGGGCGCCGGACATCCGCTCCGGCGCGGTGTACTCGGGCGAGCCGACGAAGGACCCGGTCTCGGTGAGCGTGGTCGCGCCCGCCACCTGGGCGATGCCGAAGTCGGTGAGGACGACACGACCGGTGGCCGATTCGACGAGAACGTTCGCCGGTTTGATGTCCCGGTGCAGCACACCCGCCTCGTGCGCGGTGCGCAGGGCGCCGAGCAGCGCCACGCCGATCCGCGCGGCCTCGCGCGCGTCGACCGGGCCGTGCGCGGCGACACGGTCGGCGAGGGAGCCGCCGTCGATCAGCTCCATCACGATGTACGGGCGTTCGTCCTGTTCCACCACGTCGTGCACCACGATGATGTGCGGATGGCGCAGCTGGGCCACCGCGCTGGCCTCGCGCAGGGTACGGTCACGCTGCCGCCGGGCCTCCTCGGCGGAGAGGGCGGTGTCCTGCTCCGGTTCCCGGACCGGTTCCTGGAGCAGTTCCTTCACCGCGACCTGTCTGCCGAGCAGTTCGTCGGTCGCACGCCATACGACGCCCATACCGCCGCGCCCGAGCCGCTTCTGAAGCCGGTAACGCCCCGCGATGACACGGGCGGTGTCCCCCTCGGTCCCCATACGCCCCATCATGCCCCAGCGGACCCCCGCGCTCCGGGTAGGCGACCGGCCAAGCCGTGGCCCCTCGGCCGCACCGGCGACCGCCGCCCGGACTCCTCCCCGGCGACCGTCGCCCGAGCCGCGTCGTCCCGGGCCGCCCCCGGTGACCGGGTGTCAGCCTTCGGGCGGGCTCCAGCTCTGCAGCACCGTCCGGAACTGCCGGCTCGTGGTCGCCCAGTCGGAGGCCGGGGAGGAGATGTAGATCGCGTACTCCACGCCGTCACGCGAGAAGTACGTCTCCTCCGTCGCGCGGCGCGGGCCGGGGAAGGGAGTGTCCTTCGCCAGCGCGGTCCAGGTGTACTCCCACACCGAACCGGGCCGGTCCCGGTAGGTGTTCTCCTGGAGGGTGACGCGCTTGTAGTCCACCAGGCGCTTGAGCTGCTGCTCCAGGTCGGACTGGTGGGCGTAGGGGTCGTTGTAGTCGGACGCGGGGTCGGCGGATATTCGGATGAAGTGCTCGCCGCCGTCGGGCGAGTAGTCGACCTGGTTCGCGTCGTAGACCGTCCGCGTCCAGTCCGAGCCCGGCACGGCCAGGCTGAAGCCGCGCGGGTCGTCGCGTCGTACCCATCCGGCCGGGAGCGTGCTGGACGCACCGGTGTCCGAGGGTGACGGGCTCGGACTCGCGGTCGGTGAGGCGGACGTGTCGTCCTTCTTCGGCGTCCCGCTCGAGTGCGCCGAACCACCGTCGTTCCCCTGTTGCAGGACCACCGCCGTCACCCCGCCGGCCAGCACGGCGACCGCGACGACCAGCCCGACGACACGCAGCCGGCGGCGCCGGGGGGTCGGTGGCGCGGCGTGCTGCTGAGGGCGCGGGCCGCCCGCCATCGTCGCACCGGGACCGCCCGGTCCACCGGACGCCGGTCCACCGGTCAGTGGGCCGGCCACCGTGGATCCGGGCCCGGCCGCCATGGGGTGCGCCCCGTGCACGTGCGTCGCATGCGCGCCGTGGACCGCCGTGCCCGCCTCCGTACGGACGGTGGGGGACCCGGTGTCGTGGCGCTGCGTCGGCACATAGGCCTGCGCCTCGCTCGGCCGGCGGCCCTCCGCCGCGTCGGCGAGCATCTGCTCGGCCTTCTCCGCGTCCGGGCGGGCGGCCGGATCCTTGCGCAGCAGCGCGGTGATGACCGGTCCGAGGGCGTCCGCGTACTGCGGCTCGGTGACCTCCTCCTCGACGACCGCCTGCATGGTGGACAGCGGCGAGGTGCGGCGGAACGGCGACCGGCCGTCCACCGCCGTGTAGAGGGTGGCGCCCAGGGCCCACAGGTCGGACGCCGGTCCGGGGTCATGGCCGCGGACCCGTTCGGGGGCCAGATAGTCGACCGATCCGACGACCTCACCGGTGCGGGTGATGGTGGTGTCGCCCTCGATCTGCGCTATGCCGAAGTCGGTGAGCAGGACCCGGCCGTCGTCACCCAGGAGAACGTTGCCGGGCTTGACGTCGCGGTGCAGCACCCCCGCCTTGTGGGCGGCGCGCAGGGCGCGCAGCACCCACAGACCTGTGCGCGCGGCCTCGCGCGGCTCCAGTCGGCCGCGCTCCTTGACCGCGTCGGCGAGCGACCGGCCCTCGACCAGCTCCATCACGATCCACGGGCGGCCGTCGTGCTCCAGCACGTCGTGCACGGTGACGACGGCGGAGTGGTTGATGCGCGCGGCGGCGCGCGCCTCGGCCCGGGTACGGGCGAGCAGCAAGTCCCTTTCGCTCTCCGAGACATAGAGAGCGGCGGTCAGCTCCTTGATGGCGACCGTCCGGTGCAGCACCTCGTCGTGGGCTCGCCACACACGGCCCATGCCCCCGCTGCCGATGGAGTCGGCGAGCCGGTAGCGGCCCGCGAGGAGCAGGCCTTGCATCTGATTCACGTTTCCCCGCAATGGTCTTGACACCGCCAGCCTAAGGACCGCCCTGCTCTCAGGGAACCGGCGGGGCGGCACGGAGACCGCACTGTGACGCGTGTCGCTTCTGGTGACACGAGGGAACGCCGGGACCAACTGCGCGCTGCTCCACGGCCGTCACCCGGTGTACGGCGAGAGACGTCTCCGACCGCTTCCGCCTCCTCACCGCGTGGGCCGCCCGCACGGTCCGCCACCCCGCCGGCCGCTCCCCGGACCGCGTCCGTATGCCGTTCCGCGGTCCCTCACCCCGTGTACCGGTACGTGGCCGACGCCTGCTCGTACAGCGTCGTCACCTCGTCGCGCTGCGCGTCAGGACCGCGGACCTGGAGGACGTGGTAGCGGCCGTCGATCAGGATCGCGATGTTGCGTACGAACAGATCGTGTCCCTGGTCGTCGGTCCAGGTGAACTGTCCCTCCGCCATGGTCCGTCCGCCCACCTGGATGGTGCGCAGCCCGGTGGCGGTGGCCCAGCTGGAGTCGCGGTAGGGCGCCAGCTCGCGCTCCTTGTCCCGCTGGTAGGTCATGGGGTCGCTGCCGTAGCTGCTCGCGGAGTCCCGGCCCGGTACGACGATCAGCTCGAAGTCGCCGTGTGTGTAGACCACCTGGGCCCGGCTGTTCTTCGGTGTACGGCTCCAGCCCTTGGCCACCGCGACCTGGAAGCCCTCGGGATCCTTGCGCAGGGTGAACCCGTCGGCGACGTCGGGGTCGGTGGTCTGGGCGGAGGCGGAGTCGGACGGCTGGGAGGAGCTGTCGCCGTCGCCCTGCGAGGTACCGGCGGAACTCCCGGAGGAGCCGGGCGCCTGGCCTCCCGCGCCGGCCGACTTCTGCGGTACGGGGCTCGCCTCACCGGCCGCGCCGGTACGGTCGCCGTGCCCCGTGGCCTGTTCGCCCGCCTTGGGCATGAACAGCATCGCGTACGCCACCGCGCCGGCCAGCAGGAGCAGGATCAGCAGAAGCAGGGTGCGGCCGAGGCGGCGCGGTGAATCGTCCTCCTCGCGCGCCCGCTTGTGCCGGCCGTGCACGCTGGTCGCGGGCAGCCCGGCCCGGCGCCTGCGCACCAGTTCACCGCGCCGCCGCACGATGGGCAGCCGGCTGGGGTCGGTGGGCGGTGTGGCGACGACGTGGGCACCGGCCTCGGGCTCGGGCGCCGACCGCACCAGCGAGCGCAGCCAGCCCCGCAGCTCCTCGAAGTCGAGCCGGTCGGTCGGGTCCTGACGCAGCAGCGACTCGACGACCGGACGCAGCGGGCCGCATTCCTCGGCGTACGCCGGCGGTTCCGCGCACACCAGCTGCACCAGTTCGGCCGTCGACTCCTCCGGGTACGGCGCGTGCCCCTGTACGGCCCGGAAGAGCAGCGCGCCCAGCGCCCACAGGTCGGTCGCGGGTCCGATGGGCGCGGCCAGCTGCCAGTTCTCGTGCACGGGGCCGGCCTGTTCCGGCGCCCAGCGTTCGGTCACCGGGCCGACCACCGTCATCCGCGCCTGCCGTGCCCGCTCGGCGGCCAGGGCGGTCGCCGGCCCGCGTCGCGCGGGCGTCCCGGCCGCCGGGTCGTCCCAGCGGCCCGGCCCGAGGGCGGCCTGCTCCACGGTGCCGGAGGCGCCGATCGCCGGGGCCTGTCCTCTCGCCCGGGGTGTGCCGTGGGGGTCGGCGGGCGTCAGACCCGTGGGACCGCCGGTGTGCGGCTGGAGCGGGGGCGCTCCGGCGGACGGGAACGGGTGCGGGTGCGGTCGGGTGCCCGGCGGGGTGGACGGCAGCGGGGCCTGATTGCCGTCGGCGGCGCCGTTGCCCGCCGGGGGCAGCGCCGTCCGCCCCTGGGCGGGACCGGCGGGCGGGGGTACGGCTCCGGGCCTGGGCGTGCCCCGCACCCCGTAGGGGTCGGCTATCTGCCCCGGGGGCGCGGGTGGGGGCGCGGGCTGGTGGTGTGTTCCGTTCCCGGTGCGGTACGACGGTTCGGCGCCGGGCCGGTCCGCGCCGGCGCCCCCGGCCGCCGCCGCGGGGCCGCCGGGAAGGGCGGCGCGGCCGTTCTGCTGGGCTTCCTGGATCCGTGCCGCGGCGCGCGCACCGGCCCGGTACGCGGCGATCGCCCCGGCCCGGGCGGCCCGGACGTCCCCGCCGGGCTCCACGGCACGGCGTTCGATCGCCGCCGGGCCCGGCACGGCACCGGGTGTGTCCGCACCGGCCGACGGCAGCCCCCGCGACTCCCGCGCCTGGATGGCGGCCCGGCGGGCCGCCTCCGGGTCCCCACCGTCCCCGGACGGCCCGGGAGCGCCCGGCGCGGCGGAGGCACCGGGGCCACCTGGGCCGAGCGCCGTCGTCGGGGCGTGTCCCGCCGCGGCGGCGTGTGCCGTGGTGGCGGGACCCGTCGTGATGGGGCCCGTGCCGCCGTCGTCCGGAGCCTCGTCGCCCTCCGGGGCGGGGACCGGGTCGTACCCGCACAGCGCCTCTTCCGCCGCGCCGACCGCGAGCCCGGTGAGCATCACCCGGCCGTCGTCGCAGACCAGCACCGTGCGCGCGGTGATGTTCCGGTGCACCCAGCCGTGCGCGTGCAGCACGCGCAGCGCCATGAGCACGTCGGAGGCGACCTCGGCCGCCCGGTACGGGGTCAGCGGGGTCTCGGCGAGCAGGGCCGCCAGCGGTCGCGCGGCCACCACTTCGCTGACGATCCACAGCGAGCCGCCCTCGGCGAACACGTCGAAGACCTGGTCGAGCCGTGGGTGGTCGGGTATCCGGGCGGCGGCCTGGGCGGCCTCGACGGCACGCCGGACCGCCGGGTCGGCGGGGCGCCGGGTGGCCGTACGCGCAGGGGGCCGCCGGGTGCCGCGGTCCCGGGCGGTGAAGCCGTCGGGCAGCCCGTCGGCGTCGAGCACCTCGGCCTCGACGACCTCGGGCAACGGCACCTGCCGGACCAGGACTTCCTGTCCGCTGTAGGTGTCGAAGGCGCGGGTCTCGGTGAGTTCGTACTCGTCGGAGGGGGGCAGCGGCAGGCGGTAGCGGTCGGCGAGTACCCGACCCGCATAATCGTCCACGTTGCCTCCCCCGGTCGTCCGGTCGGTCGGATCCGCACGATGCGGTCCGCTCGGTCATGTCCGCTCAGCCATGTCCGTCTGTCTCACGGGCCGTTGCGCACACCTGTCCGACGGACGGATTCCCGCCGGACGGATTTCTGTACGCGTACGGTCCGCAACCACTCACGATACGTGCCGGAGGCAACTCGCAGAGCGGGGATGCGAGATCTCACGGCCCGTGACGGGCCGCCCGCCTCAAGCCTTCGGTTCGAAGGTGGTCGTGAGCGTCTTCCAGGTGTTCTTGCGCAGCGCGCTGTCCCAGTTTGCTGCTTTCGCCGTGTACATCAGCGCATGTCCGAGATGATCGTTCACGACGAAACCCCGGTCGATGGTGCGGTACTTGACGCCGCCGTCCACATGGGTGAACTCCCAGTCGGCGGCGTTCCAGCCGCGGTAGTCCACCGCTGCTATGCGGATCCTGCTGTACTGAGAACGCGTCATGTAGCGCTCTTGGTTCCGCCAGTCGGCGACCGGATCGTTCTGGGGCTTGCTGGTCCAGGCGACGAGCAGCTTCTGGCCCTCGGGGCCGGTGAAACGGGCACCCGCCGAGTCCGTCGTCGTGTACTTCCAGCCGCTCGGCAGCCCGATGGAGAAGCCCTGGGCCGACCGGTACGTCGTCACCGCGGCCCCGGTACCGGACCCGGAACCGCCGGAGCCCGAGTTCCCGCTTCCGGAACCACCGGACGCACTCGCGCTCCCGCCACCGCCCGGCGCGGTCGCCGACCCGGTCCCGGAGCCCGACGCGCTGCCGTCCGTGACGGTCCCGTCGCCGCTCTTGTCCTCCTTGGTGGCCGACCCGCCGCCGGAACCCGCGCTCGTGCTCGCACTCGCGCTCACGCCTGCCTTGGACCCGCTGCCGGTCTTGCCGTTGGTGCCGCTGCCGCCGCCGCTCAGTGTGATGGCCAGCACCGTGCCGACCACGGCCAGCACCACGACGACCGCCACGATCACCAGGGTGCGCCGCGGCACGACATCGGTGATCGGCGCCCTGGGGACGGTCCGTGCCGGACGCGGCGGCAGATCGGGGAGATCCTCCGGCGGAGCCATCACCGGCCAGCCGGAACTGCGCCCGCCGACGGACGCGTTCGCTCCCTGCGTCCCGCCCGCCCGGGTCTGGTCCGCACCGGACGCCGCAGCGGTCCCCGCGCCGGCCGCCCCGGAAGCGGGTACCGCAGGCCGCGACCCCGTGGGCCGGGACTCGGCGGGCCCGGAGCCGGAGAGCCGTGATGCGGAGGGACCCGAATCGGAGGGCCCGGAAGCGGAGGGTCCTGACGCCGAAGGCAGGGACGCCGAGGCCCGCGTGCCGGAGGAACCGGCAGCCGCGGAAACAGCTGCCGAGGTACTCCGAGCCGCCGCACCACGCGCCGGGGCACCCGGTGCCGCCGGACCGGACACGGGCGGACGCGCACCTGGGACCGCACCGGCACCGGTGGCACCCGAAGCCGCCGTACCGGTGGCGCCACCGGCCGCATTGCCACCGGCCGTACCGCCGCCGCCCGCCTTGGTGGCCGCGCTCCCGGCGGCCACCGCGGCCTTGCGCACCGAGCGCAGCGCACCGCGCAGCTTCTCGGCCGCCTCCTCGCCGCGCTTGCCGCCGGAACCACCCGGGCCGCCCTTGTCCGCGCGCCCCTCGGGCTGCGGCGGCAGCGGCACCAGCTTCGTGGCGTCCAGCGGCTCGCGCTCGGCCTTCGGATCGGCGTCGTCGAGCACCTTGGTGAGCATGGCCCGCGCACCGGCGTCGTCGAGCCGCTTCGCCGGGTCCTTGGTGAGCAGACCGAAGATGACGTCCCGGAGCGGGCCCGCGTTCCTGGGCTCCTCCAGCGGCTCGGTCATCACCGCGGTCAGCGTGGCAATCGCCGACCCCTTGTCGTACGGAGGCACACCTTCGACCGCCGCGTACAGCAGCCCGCCGAGGGACCAGAGGTCGGCCGCCGGGCCCGGCTTGTGCCCACGGGCACGCTCCGGGGAGATGTAGGAGGGGGCGCCGACGAGCATGCCGGTCGAGGTGATGGACGGGTCGCCCTCGACCTGCGCGATGCCGAAGTCGGTGAGCACGACCCGGCCGTCCTCCGATGCGATCAGCACGTTGGACGGCTTCACGTCACGGTGCAGGATCCCCTCGAGGTGCGCGGAGCGCAGCACGTCGAGGATGGCGAGGCCGACCTCCGCCGCGCGGACGGGCTTGAGGAGTCCGTCCTCCCGGATGACCTCGGCGAGGGACTTGCCCTCGATGAGCTCCATCACGATCCACGGCCGGTCGTCCTCGTCGACCACGTCGAAGACGGTCACCGCGCTGTTGTTGCGGATCCGGGCGATCGCCTTCGCCTCGCGCAGGGTGCGGGTGATGAGGCGTCGTTTCTCGTCCTCGTCGATGTTCGACGGGAACCGCAGCTCCTTGACCGCGACCGTCCGGCCCAGGGTCTCGTCCTCGGCACGCCACACGGTGCCCATGCCGCCGCGGCCGAGCACTGCTCCCAGCCGGTACCGCCCGGCGAGGAGACGTTCGCTCTCGTCCCGACGGGGTGTGCCCGCCCGCTCCGCCTCCGACATGCGTCCCCTCATGCAACCCGCCCTGACAGAGCACCCATTGTCTCTCACCCGACAAGTGCCCGATGCCCAGGGTGCCGCACACCGGCCCTCGGAAGCACCCGGGAAGGCCTCTGACGAGCGGGAACCCTGTGAGATACCCGTCACGCCCGGCGGCGGTACGAGCCTCCGTCAAGGAAGCCGCCAAAAGCAAGACTTCGGACACTACCGGTCATCCCGGTCACCGCTGTGGAGCCGTTCGCATCGCACCGCCCTCCTTTCCGCCGCACCCGGCCGCTCGCCCCGCCCGCACACCGGCCGCGCCCTGCCCGCCGCCGGATCTCCGCCCGCACACCTGTTGAACGGGCGGGTGCCGGACAGAGATCCCGGATCTGGTCATCCGTTCGAGTGATCCCGGGAGACTGCGGCCGCTCACCGGCGGGCGGTCAGCGACCGGCGCTGAGCGGACGGCGCACAGCGCTCGGCGCCGACGTACAACCGACCGCCCCGACGGTGCGGCAGCAGCCTTCGCCGGTAAGGCAGTTGGCCACGGTCCCGCACAGCCGGGGCGGCGAGTCAGTGCGTCAGTGCGTCAGCGGATCGGCCGGCCGGCCCGGTCGGTCCGGTCGGTCCGGTCGGTCCGTCCAGCCGCCGTCCGTCACAGCGGCACGATGTCGGGTGCCCCGAGCCGGGCCGCGTCCGCCGTCAGGTCGTCGGGCTGGCGCTGCGACTCACGCTCGGCCTCCACCCGCTTCTCGTAGTGCTCGACCTCACGCTCGATCCGGCCCTTGTCCCAGCCGAGCACCGGCGCCATCAGTTCGGCGGCCTCGCGGGCGCTGCGGGCACCCCGGTCGAACGTCTCGATCGAGATCCGTGTCCGCCGGGTCAGCACGTCGTCCAGATGCCCTGCGCCCTCATGGGAGGCGGCGTAGACCACTTCGGCGCGCAGATAGTCGTCCGCCGCGCGCAGCGGTTCGCCCAGCGACGCGTCGGCGGCGATGAGGTCGAGCACCTCCTCGGCCATCGAGCCGTAGCGGTTCAGCAGGTGTTCGACCCGCGCGACGTGGATACCGGTGTCCGCGGCGATCCGCGCCCGCGCGTTCCACATCGCCCGGTAGCCCTCCGCGCCCAGCAGCGGGACCTCCTCGGTGACACAGTCGGCGACCCGCATGTCCAGACCGTGCACCGCCTCGTCCACCGCGTCCTTGGCCATCACCCGGTACGTCGTGTACTTGCCGCCCGCCACGACGACCAGGCCGGGCGCCGGGTGCGCCACGGTGTGTTCGCGCGACAGTTTGCTGGTGGCGTCGGACTCCCCGGCGAGCAGCGGCCGCAGTCCGGCGTACACGCCCTGGACGTCCTCGCGCGAGAGCGGCACCGCGAGCACAGAGTTGACACGTTCCAGCAGGTAGTCGATGTCGGCGCTGGAGGCCGCCGGGTGGGCCTTGTCGAGGTCCCAGTCGGTGTCGGTGGTCCCGACGATCCAGTGCCGTCCCCAGGGGATGACGAACAGCACGGACTTCTCGGTGCGCAGGATCAGCCCGGTCGTGGAGTGGATACGGTCCTTGGGAACGACCAGGTGGATGCCCTTGGAGGCGCGGACGTGGAACTGTCCCCGCTCGCCCACCATCCCCTGGGTGTCGTCGGTCCACACCCCGGTGGCGTTGACGACCTGCTTGGCGCGGACCTCGTACTCCCCGCCCGCCTCGAGGTCCTTGACCCGGGCGCCGACGACACGCTCGCCCTCGCGCAGGAACGCGGTCACCCGCGCGCGGTTGGCGGCCTTCGCGCCGTAGGACACCGCCGTGCGCACCAGCGCGGTCACGAGGCGGGCGTCGTCCACCTGGGCGTCGTAGTACTGCAGCGCGCCGACCAGGGCGTCCTTGCGCAGGGCCGGGGCGACACGCAGGGCCTGGCTGCGGGTCAGGTGACGGTGCAGAGGCAGACCGCGGCCGTGGGCGCGGGCCATCGACATCGCGTCGTAGAGCGCGACGCCCGTGCCGGCGTACCAGCGCTCCCACCACTTGTGCTGGAGCGGGTAGAGGAACGGCACCGGCTTGACCAGGTGCGGGGCGATGCGCTCAAGGAGCAGGCCGCGTTCCTTGAGCGCCTCGCGCACGAGGGCGAAGTCGAGCATCTCCAGATAGCGCAGGCCGCCGTGGATGAGCTTGCTGGACCTGCTGGAGGTGCCCGAAGCCCAGTCCCTGGCCTCCACGAGACCCGTGGACAGGCCGCGTGTCACGGCGTCCAGCACGGTGCCCGCGCCGACCACGCCGCCGCCGACCACGAGGATGTCCAGTTCGCGTTCGGCCATACCTGCCAGTGACTCGGCGCGCTGCGCCGGGCCGAGTGTCGCTGTCCTCACCGCTGCCTCCCGCTGATGTCGGTCGTGCCGTCGGTCATGACGTCGGTCTCGCTGTGGGGCGCGCTGTGGGGCGAAGCCCGGTTCGTACCCACCCTGCCCGAATTCTGACCGGCTTGCCCGACTTCGGCCACCACTCCCTCCCGGCCTGTGGACAACACTCCCGGAAACACCACCGGCCAATACCGCATAACGGTCATATTTACTCCTAGTGTTACATTGCGCTCGCTCATCCGGTCCGCCCGGCTTGCGCACCCGCCCCGCTCCGGCTCATGGGAAGGACGGTCCACGCCATGCCCGCAGACCTCGCCGTCATCGGACTCGGTCCGCTAGGCCTGCCCCTCGCCCAGGCCGCCGTCGCCGCGGGCATCCCCACCATCGGTTACCCGACCGGTCCGGAATCCTGCGCCCTCAGTCCCGCCGCACTGCGCCGGATGCTCGCCACGGGATTCCGTACGGCCGACAGTCCCGCGGAGCTCGGCCGGGTACGCACCGCGGTGATCTGCGCACCCGTCCCGCGCGGCGGAGACGGCACGGACGGCGGCCCCGATCTGAGCCAGGTGGAATCGGCCGCCCGGACCCTCGCGCCCCGGCTGCGCCCGCACACCACGGTGATCCTCGAGTCACCCGTCCCGCCGGGCACGACGGAGGGCTTCCTGCGCCCGCTCCTGGAACAGGGCTCGGGCCTGCGCGCGGGCCGCGACTTCCACCTGGCCCACTCGCCCAGCCGCGTGGACCCCGGCAACCGCGACGTCACCCCCGCCGGCACACCGAAGGTCATCGGCGGCCTCACCCCGGCCTGCACCGAGTCGGCCGCGGCCTTCTACGGGCGGCTCACGGACAAGGTGGTCCGCGCGCGCGGACCGCGCGAGGCCGAGACGG
The DNA here is from genome assembly GCF_040644295.1 of Streptomyces sp. NPDC047000. Lineage (NCBI taxonomy): Bacteria > Bacillati > Actinomycetota > Actinomycetes > Kitasatosporales > Streptomycetaceae > Streptomyces > Streptomyces sp. NPDC047000. The sequence continues at coordinate 149,321 of NZ_JBEYWE010000002.1, read as the reverse complement.
TGCAGCTCCTGGAGACCAATTACCGGCATGTCAACATCGCCCTCGTCAACGAGATGGCCGTCCTCTGCCACGACCTGGGCGTCGACCTGTGGGACGTCATCCGCTGCGCGGAGACCAAGCCGTTCGGCTTCCAGGCGTTCCGGCCCGGCCCCGGCGTCGGCGGACACTCCGTCCCGCAGAACCTGACCGGCCGCTCGGGCCGCTCACTGCGCATGGTGGAACTCGCCCAGCAGGTCAACGACCGGATGCCCCGCTACGTCGTCCGGCGCGCCGCCGCGCTCCTCAACGAACACGGCAAGTCCGCCCGCGGCGCGCGCGTGCTGCTGCTCGGCGTCACCTACAAGCCCGACCTCGCCGACCGGCAGCACACGCCCGCCCGGGAGATCGCCCTGGGGCTGATGGAGCTGGGCGCGTCGGTCAGCTACCACGACCCGTACGTCCCCGCCTGGAGCGTCCTCGACCGGCCTGTCCCGCGCGCGGACTCCCTCTACGATGCGGCGGCCGACGCGGACCTCACGATCCTGCTCCAGCAGCACCGCACGTACGACCTCCAGGGCCTCTCGGTGAAGGCCCAGCTCCTGCTCGACACACGGGGAGCCACCCCCACGGGGGCGGCGCACCGGTTGTGAAGGGGGCGCGCGAGACGGGCGGGACACGGCAGCCGGTGGCATACGGCACAACCCACCGGTAGCGTACGTAGCAGGTGGAGCCCGCCGCAGTTGGTCGCTACGACAGGCTCCTGATGGATCACGGGTGTCCACCCCTAGCTTTCATAGGGGTGGCCGCTCACCATCCGAAAATCCGCAAGATCCACCTCCTCCGGCACTGCACCGTCCGAAGACGGATCCGGTCCCAGCGGGTGGGCTTGCGGTGACGTCCCATGGACGCCCCCTTCCACTAACCGCCCAGTGACCCGGTGGACGGTCCGTCGGGCATCGGGCCGGGCCCCGAGGAGCGGGGACCGGAACAAAGTCCTTGGAAGGGGGCACTCCAGAAAAACTGGGGCGCCGATACGGACGGTATCGCCCGGGACACCGCTATCAGCCCGCTTTCACCCCGAAAACAACCGCGCGCCCCCCTTTGCGCCCTGCGCGCCCCTGATGCGCGCAACAACTCGTACTCACGGCAGTGCGGCAGGGGCCGGTCACCAGATGAGCCAGGTCGTACTGCTCGCCGTACTCGGCGGCG